>JALNZK010000011.1 GCA_023229365.1 Pseudomonadota bacterium
TTCTGGCATTAGTGGGTACTCGGGTTACTCAGGCTCAGGCATTAGTGGATACTCTGGATCGGGCATCAGTGGCTACAGTGGTTATTCAGGGAAAAGTGGATACTCTGGAATTAGTGGATACTCTGGAATTAGTGGATACTCTGGAACTAGTGGAACTCCTGATGGTTTTTATTATCGTTGGAATGGCACTATAATTGATGACCCTGCCCAAGGTGAAATTTCTGCAAATAGCAGTAATTTAGACGGTTCCACTGACACACTTTACATGTGTAATACGGATGAATATGGAGGGGTTTTTGACCTAACCTTAGCAAGTTCACCAGGAGATTTAATATGTATCAGAGATTTGCAAACCAAATATTCATATTTTATAGCAACAATAAATTCATTTGAAGAATACTCAGCAGGCATAACTGCATTTTATGTAACTCCAACTTTATATTTTGGCACATTTACCAGTAGTGATTATTTGCAAATTGTGTTTCAAAAGAGAGGCGTTAGCGGATACTCAGGCGTTAGCGGATACTCAGGCAGAAGCGGATATTCTGGATATTCTGGATACTCAGGGAAAAGCGGATACTCAGGCATTAGTGGTTACTCAGGCTCAGGCATCAGTGGTTACAGTGGTTACTCAGGCAAGAGTGGATATTCAGGTTACTCTGGCTCAGGCGTCAGTGGTTACAGTGGCTACTCTGGCTCTGGTGTCAGTGGTTACAGTGGCTACTCTGGCATCAGCGGATATTCAGGATCAGGTGTCAGTGGGTACAGTGGTTACTCAGGATATTCTGTAGATTCATTACATTGGTCAGGATATACCATTTATACTGGCGAGGGGAACATAGGTGTAAAAAACACAGATGTTGTCAGAGCAGGATCATTATACAATGCTGAGGCGGGAACGAGTAATTGGAGTCTTCCTACCAGCGTAACTAGAGATGGTTTAAATGTGGGGCATACATGGAGGGTTAGACAAGCTGGAACTTTACTAGGCATAAAATTATATGTAGACAGCATTACAGACATTACAAGCTTCCAAGCAACAGTATGGAGAAAAGATGGAACAACTTATGACCAAATAGGAGTAAGTGACAACTTTATTGGAAGTATAGTAGCTAATTCAATTAATGATATAACATTTGTCACACCAATACCAAACGTAGAAGAAGGAGATTATGTAGGATGGAGAGTCACAAATGCAGGAGGCACGTCGTGCTCTATGTTTTATGCCAAATCCGGCTATTCCAATGTGATAAGTTATTATATCAATGGAGTTGCATCTTTTGCAAATGTTGACATAGAAGGAACTTGGTCACAATTAAGTGGTGGCTATGCTGTTCCTATAGAATATTATATGTCTGCACCGTATTTTGTTGGAATAGGCGATTCCATAATGTCGGGAGCCCCAGATCATGGTTCTTATGTTCAAACCAGTTCTACTACAAACAATCCGCCCGCTTCTATTCAATGGCAAATAGGACGAAGGCTGGGATGGAACTACCAAAATGCCGGTGTCGGCTCGGCATACACATCAGGCATTCTTAGTAATTTCACGCCCTATGTTGTGAATTTGCACCCACGAATTGCCGTCATTGAAGGTGGTGTAAATGACATAGCTACAGGTGTTCTTCCTGCTACAACATTGGCTAATTGGGAAGATATTTTAGACTTATGTTCAGCCAACAATATTCATCCTGTTGTAATATTGATTATGCCTTGGTCGAATGGCACAAACACACAAATGCAGACCAGGGATTCTATAAACAGTAGTCTCAGGACACTTGCAGAAGGATACAATGCAACAATAGTAGATACTGGCCCTTATGTCGGTGTATTTAGGGTTGGTGGTGATGCTGACAATTTATGGGACATAAGAGACGAATACGATTCTGACGGCGTGCATTTTACTGCTGCTGGCAAACGAAGAATTGCCGAAGCTGTCATGGATGCATTGCAAGGAGTAAGAGCTTTTGGAAGTGTTGTTTCTGGCTCTTTAGATTGCGGAGGAGATATTAGAATAGATGGAAATTCTATACATCAAATCGAAGCAGGAAGAATAAGTGTTGTAGAATCTGCTGGAAATGACTTTTATATCAAAGCAGGTGGAGCTTCGCTTTTAGGCACAAACAGAAATGGTGGCAATCTCTATATTTGCTCTGGAACATCTACTGGCACTGGTTCTGCAAATGTGTATATTCAAGCAACGACCGCAGGTAGTTCTGGTTCTGTGGATAATTATGCTGGCACGGTTGCAACATTTAGTCTAAGTGGATTATTGCTGCCAAGTTTAACATCTGGTCGTATTCCGCTTATCACAACAAGTGGGTTACTAACCGATAGTGCCTCATTAAATTATGTTACATCGGTCACTGGCGGATTGACGATGGGGGCAGGAATAGGTAAAACATTCTCAGATCATGGAGGCTATGTTAATGCACTCGACCTTCAAGGCGGAATTTGTATCACAAGAAACAATGACGCTCTTTTAACATATTTGTTTGCTTCTTTTGATACAACTGGAAACATAGTCGGCAATATTTCAACAGAGACAGCGGCAAATCTAAATTCATTAGTTTATAGAGTATTGACTAATAGCTCTACCCATAGGTTTTATTCTAAAACGGCAGCAGGCGTTGAAAAATTATCTTACATAGCGGCTGAAGTAGCAGAGTTTTGTAAAATTCTAAAAGTATATGATTCTGGAACAAACAATTATATCCGATTATGCGACGATGGCACCAATGGTTATTTAGAGTGTTATACAGGTGCTGGTGCTGTTCATCCAATGATACAAAGTGGATCAACAATCACTTGGAAAGTTAGTGCCTCTGGATCGTGGGAAAGCCAACTTGTATTAACAAATGGAGTGCTACAACCAGCAGCAAACAATGACCTTGATCTTGGTGATACAACACATGTTTATAAAAATGCCTATATTAACAACTATTATGCTGGCACAACCGCTGGCGTTGATATGGTGTCTGGAACTCCAAAAGCAGTTACAGTCTCAAAAGGTATTATAACCGCAGCAACATCTGTTACGCCTGTTGGAGATGCTACTTATACAGTGGGCAAAGGAAGCACACAAGATGGAACAATTACCACCTCAGGTGGAATTGTTACAGCCGTTCAAGAAGCATCAGGCTCTAGCGTCAGTGGTTATAGCGGATACTCAGGCATCAGTGGTTACAGTGGCTCTGGAATTAGTGGATATTCTGGATACTCGGGGAAAAGCGGATACTCAGGTATCAGTGGTTATAGTGGAATTAGTGGATATTCTGGTTCTGGTGTCAGTGGTTATAGTGGATATTCTGGTTCTGGTGTCAGTGGTTATAGTGGATATTCTGGTTCTGGTGTCAGTGGTTATAGTGGCTCTGGAATTAGTGGATATTCTGGATACTCGGGGAAAAGCGGATACTCAGGCATTAGTGGTTATAGTGGAATTAGTGGATACTCGGGAATTAGTGGATACTCGGGAATTAGTGGGTACTCGGGGAAAAGCGGATACTCAGGCTCAGGTGTCAGTGGGTACAGTGGTTACTCGGGGAAAAGCGGGTATTCGGGAATAAGCGGATATTCAGGAGGATTGAACCTTACTGTTAATATGTCGCTTGCCGACCGTACAGTAAGTGGTGTTCTCATTCGATTAGTGGCCAATGAAGATCAAAACTTCGGGGATGCTTGTTATATCAATCTTTCAGGTGAAGCTCAAATAGCAGATGCAAGTTTAATAGCTACCGCAAATGTTTTTGTTATGTTGGCAGATACGGACGTTTATGAAGGCGACACAGGTAATTATTTATTGTGGGGAATTCTTCGTGATGATTCTTGGAATTGGACCGTTGGTGCCCCGACTGGTTTAATCTATCTATCACTAACAGGCACTACTGGCACGCCTACCAATACTTTGACTCAAACAGCCCCATCTGGAACCAATGAAGTAATACAGGTTTTGGGAGTTGCTTTAACATCTCACATTATGTTGTTCAAAGAATTGACAACAGTAGAACACAATTAAAGTTACACGTATGGGACACGTTGCACTTTTGATATGTGTTGAATTCCCGTTAAATCACCATCTACTCTGTTCACCCTCAATATAATTGGCGTAGTTTGTCTATTGACTTTAATATGAGCAGTAGTGGAATCGTACCAACTGGAACTGGAACTGGAACTGGAACTGGAACTGGAACTGGAACTGGAACTGGATGCTTTTGATAACGATGATAACGATGATAACGATGACGATGATTTTGATGACGACGAAGAATACGATACCTTTGATGGTAACGATGATAACGATGACGATGATGACGTTGACGATGTTTTTGATGACGACGATGATGATGATTTTGATGACGACGATGATGGAAGGCCGCTACTGCCCGAAGAGGGCTTAAAGAAGCCAGCAGTGTAGATAAGAGGCATCGATTTAAGCCAGAGACGATACCGATATTCATCCAAAACGCTGCCAGAGTTAGTTGTTGGTGCGTTTTGCAGCCAAAGGCTAAGTAAGTTTGAAGAGCTTGAAGACGAGCTTGAAGAACTTAAAGACGAAGAGCTTGAAGAGCCTGAAGACGAAGAGCTTGAAGACAAATAGCTTAAAGACAAATAGCTTAAAGACGAAGAGCTTGAAGACGAAGATGAGCTAAGAAATACATTTGCCATACTTTATATAGTCAGCCTACTCACAACATATGGCAGCTAATGCTAATGCTATATTCTCTGGTGATACAAAGGATTCTTCTGTGAATTCAACTGATTCCCAAATACCAAACTGATCTGTCCTGAGGTATTTTCGATCTTTTAGCAAATTAATGTTTTGAGGATATCCATAAATGAGAGGATCAGATTGCCCAAAAACAACAACCCCTCTTTTGCCAAGATATGTGGCATAGTGTTGAATAAAATTGTCTATAGATATAAAACCGTCACACTCCAGAATAACTTTAGCCAATTCCTTAAATGACAGATTAGTTTTTACTTCTTTGGTTGGCAAAATTTCGTTTTCATCAGTTCTGACCTGGACGGTTTCTATGTTTTTAAGATGCAACAATTCTATTAATTTTTTGGAATAAGGATAGTTTTTGGGATTTATTCCTTCCTTATCTCTTAGTTTCCGACTGGCGAGCGATAATAAAATTTTCATCGATATAACTCCAAAAAAGCCCCAGATAAATGACTTTTCCACCCCACATCTATGCAGAATTTGTATATATTAAAATCATCATAATTCAATCCTTTTCTTTTACACATTTCTTTTCCATCGGCAATACTTATAAGTTGCAGACCCTCATCAGCAAAAAGCTCGGGGAAAACTACTGACAAAACTAATTCCTTATCTGCAAATCTCTTTTTTATTTGTGGCAAAACAGACTTAAACATCACATGGTCTCCCATGCCATTGTCCAATATAATCAGTTTTGTTTCTTTGGGTTTTAAATCCCATTCTTTAAGTTTCTTTTGAAATACTTGTTCGTCATGATCCCAATATTCTGGATGGGGCTGATGAGTTCTTATGCCGCCATCTGATTGTCTAACGTGCCATGTTAGTGCCTTGGGATTAATGATGATTTTCCAACCATTGCGATACATTTGATATGTAAACATTGTTTCTTCACGATGCCCAGCAGGTGATAAATCCATACAATAACCATGTGTGGCTGCTTCTTTTTTAAACAGGAATGTGCTATAAAGATGCTGGGCTTCTGTAGGATTGACGGATTCGTGAAGGAACCATTGTGTGTTCACTTCTAGATTTTCTATCGTGGGCTTTAATCCAGGTGGTAATTTTTGTATTCTGTTTGGGTCGATTACCAAACCACCAACAGCACCTACTTTTGGACCATCACATGCTAACAAATTTTCTAAAACAGTTGGCGTAGCAAATGTATCATCATCCAGTCGCCAAATCCATTTAGTTTTTGCTATTTCTATCGCTTTTTGGTGATTGGCCACTTGTCCTTTTCTTTGCCCAAAAACAACCTCCCATTTAATGTTATAAAAATCCAGCATCCTAAATAAGCCATTATACAAATCATTTGGCCTTAGATCGATGTGCTCGCCATCCATAAACAAAATAAATTTCTCAGGTTTAACAGTTTGTTGAATAACTGAGAAAATAGTGCTTGGCAAAGTAGTGAAATAACGATCTCTGCTGCTAACATGAGCGGTTACTGATGCTTGTCGTGGTTCTTGATTCATTCTTGGTTTTTCTGTTCGTGTAAATTTTATAATCTTAGTGTCTGCCGGATTACTTGGAACAAAAGTGCTGCCCCCATTTTGGTCACAATACCATACTCCATAGGCTATTCCTGGCGGGATTGGCTCCTTCTCTCTCTCTTCTGATGTGAACCCCGCATTTTTTACAAAATCTTCAAACATATCGTAATTAAAATCTTTATTCGAATGCATTCCATTATGAATTTCTGAATAAATGTATTTAAATTTTCTCAAATTCCTCTCAGTGCAATTAAGTATTATGTCGTATTCCGATCCTTCACAATCCATTTTAAGTACCAAGTCTTCTTCCTCAGATAAATTTAAATCATTTAATAAATTATCAAAAGAAATACAATTAACTATATCTCCTACTCCTACCTCATGCGTCTGGCATAGGACATCTTCCATTACTGCATGAGCTTGTTTTAATCCTGGCCTTGATACTGCCAAATTGATCGGAATAATTTTATTCGGAAATGTTGTGATGTTTTTTAACAATGTTTGATAAGTTTTTTTGTTTGGCTCAATACAATAACATTTTTTTGCTCCATTGAGCACACTAAAAACAGAAAACAATCCTTTGTTTGCACCAATGTCAATTACGATTTTATTGCTTATTTCCTCTTGCAAAGCTCCATAAATATTTAAGTTGAATATTTCATTAAAAACAAAACTATCTTGTTGTTGAAGACTTTCTAATAATTCTGTTTTTGCTTTATAAGCTTCTATTTTCAAGTTTTCAAATTTTATATTTGTAAAACCCATAGTGTTGAGAGTGTTTTGTAGGGTTTCTGTGCCCGACTCAACTGTAATTTTGCCGCCTGGAACAAGCACTCGATACCATTCTTTTACAATACTTGTGCAATCTTCTAGCACAACTTCAGTTGTGATTTCTTCGACCTTATTATCATCAATGGGAATTTTATCATCAACACACATTAAATCTGAATCACCTATGTTGAAAAACCCTGGAATTTTCTGTTTGCCTTGATTTAATTTAATGTGTTTGTGATATCTGTTCATCAAAACAAATCGATTGGTGGATAAATTTTGCCCCTCATAAGTTCCTTCTCCCTTGTGAAAAATTGGAAAATCCCCAATCATACAATTGCCCACAACAGGACCAGTTTCTACACCAATTTGTTTAAGTAAATACCCACTATCTTGTAACCTGATGCAAAAATCTGTATCCTCACCAAAACCAGGGTTAAAAATCTCGTCCAATATCCCAATTTCAGTAAATAGATTTTTTTTAATCATTACACAAAAGAATATAATGAAATCTCTGTCCGCATAAGGACAATAATTTAAAAAAGGTCCGGTTGCCCCCATTTTGTCGTTTGTCAAAAACGGTTCTTTTAAACGTCTGATCCACTCATCTTTAGAGCTTTCTAGTAATATGGTATCATTATTTAACAAAATAACATATTCGCCCACAGAAGCTTTGATGCCAACATTGGTGGATTTTGTATACCCAAATGGCTCATCAATCCATATAAGATTAAAATGATCTCCCAAACTCTGCACATATTCTTTGGTGTCATCCGTGCAACCATTCGCAACTACAATCACCTCCTTGTCAGATAAATCCGTGTATTTTATAATGCTGTCTAAACAAGGCTTTAGAAGATCAGAACAGTGATTATAAGTAGGGATTACTATAGAGATTTCCATAAACTATCAGAGTTTATGGTCGTTGGTTTCTCAATTCCCCATCCATATTTTCGCCTATAGTATTGGCTGCCCTATCTAACATTTCAGATGCCATCAATATTTGATTTCTATAATCCTTCCACTTACTATTGGGAATATGAATAAAATTACTGCGTATGTGCCGAGCTAATGTACGAATTTGTACCTCTGCTCCAGAAATTGTGTGAGGATCAAGCGGGGGTCCATCAATTGATTGTTGGTATGTTACCTGCTCATTCCACTCTTTGAAAGTTTTCATAATTACACCCTTATATTCTATATATTCAGGGGTAAATAAAATGAAAAAACTTATACCAATTCTGATGGTTATTTTGATGTTTTCTGCTTGCAATCCAATACAAAAAAAAGTTACCTGTAGTGAGTGTAAAGGAAAGGGAGAAGTAACCTATAACGCCACAGAACGAATGGCAATAGCCAAGTGTCAATTATATTTTGCCGCCCATGAACGTGAATGCGACAAATGCAAAAAACACTTGAAAGACGAATCATCACCAATATGCAGAAAAGCAACAAGGAAGATCGAATCTATTATGGAAGATGCCAAAAAACAACCACCACAAATTATTACCGAACAATGTCCCATTTGTGGCGGTAGTGGCAAACTCATTGAGGAATAAAAAAAGCCCTGCTGATTTTACTCAACAGGGCTTTTCTTTCTATGACACTTTTGGAGATTAATTAAAGGTCATATAAAAAACCGCTTGTGCATCATCTGGTGTGCCTCTATTTGAACCTCTTCCCTCGGGCAATTTGAAAAATCCTTTATCACCATAACTATCCCCCCACGAATTGCGAAGGATTAGATACCATTTTCCATCTTTTTGCTCAAGTCCCACGGCAGTAACGGCATGAGACCACCAATTGTACGTGACTGCCACTGACGAACCCAAAAGAACACAAGTGGCTGTTTCATCAAAAATATTACCAGACTCACCCAGGTCTACAGATTTGGCCAAAATCTTATGCTTGGAATAATCAGCAACACACTCTGGCTTCTTAGCATAACTGGATTTAATAGCAATATTGGGCCATAAATCTGCTCGTACTGCCCCCGTTTTTTCCATAAAAGCAACGGCATCTCCTGGCCAACCACCTTGATTACGATAGCCAGTAATAGGGCCACCCACACTTGCTGCACTAAGAATGTATGGCGATTGTCCTTGTATATATTTTACATTTCCACCAGCACATACAGCAGAATTGGCCCAACAGTAATTTGTTCCGTCTTGATCGTGACCTTCTACCTTTCCATAAATTAAAGGCATAACTCCTGCGTTAGCTTTTTTCAACGCCTCTAATCGAGCAGGCCATTCCGATCTGGGAATTACCCTCACACCAACCGCAGCTAATGTAGTGGTTCCAGGTGCTTTGCCTAAAGGATATTTCTTTAGGTCTCTAGGCATACATGACAAAAATCTTTTCTCTCCTCCAAATTCAGCAACCTTATCAGGAGGATTAAATTTTGCCCATTCCTCATCTGTAAAAACAGGTGGATTGGGCTCTTTGGCTGATGATACCGCTGGCATTGGCAGCTTAGCAAAATCAGACACAGTTTTTAATAGTGCGGTGAAATCCGCTGGCAATGGAACTACTAATTTCTTCTTGCCATTTGTTGCTACAACCGTGATGCCCTTAGCATCAGCAGGCACCATAGCTACCATTGTTTTCCATCTGTCAGGCAGGCTTTCAGCCCCCACTGACTTCGCAATAAGGCGATATGCGGGCAAGCCGTCTTCCGCCTTCTCACAGGAAGCATCCATCCAATCCCTAACTGTGCGGCTTGTCAATATTGCCACTTGGTCAGGGGTTAGGTCACGAACCACTTCTGGCGATGAGCCTGTGATTACAACATTCAACTTATTAACAGTTGGTTCCGGTGGTCCTGGTGGTGTCGGCTTAGGGCAACCCGCCAAGAGTAGCGATGCCAACAACAAACCAATTCCTAAGAATCTCAATTTCATAAAAAGTCTCCTTTTTTTACCATCTATATTATAGCTTGTTGAAAAATTATTTCAACCTATATTTTATTTTATAAATATACACAAAAAAAAGCCCCACCGATCTCTCGGCAGGGCTTCGCCTCTCTGTTTTTTATTTCTTTCCGAGTTGCACACGCAATTTGGGCTCAGTTCCAGCCGCAACCATGTCTCGTAGCTTCAAAGCACTACGTTGGAACAATTGATCCGCTTCATTGTCAGACAGCTTGTAGACCATTGTATAAATGGATTGCTCCGTACCAGTGATCTCTTTGGGGTCCACTTGCGTGAAACCAACACGAATAAGCTGCTGGATATGCATTGAAATGCCACCCCAGAATATGCCTGCATCCGAACGACCGTCTCGATGCAGAGGGGCTCCACCCTGGCATGGATTTTCGGGCACCCAAACATTGGGACGCATTCCCAAAGGAAGCACCGGACATACCCTGTCACCAACTACCATCGATGTTCTCGGTTGATAGCCAGCAATGATTTCTTCCAAACAGGTAACACTAGCGTCCACAAAACGCTCGCCTGTCTCTTCGTTCCAAACCATGAACGGATTACAGCCAGCCTTGACCTTCAAACGCTGAGCCACCAAAGAATCTACCTCTGTTGGGTCAAACGCCGCAATCAGTTCCTTGTTGGTCATCTGAAGCACTTGAGCCTCAGGAGTAATGACCATTACCGGCTGCACTTCATTAGCCAGCCTTTTCTCTTCACTTTGACTCATATACAACCCTTTCCAAAAAAAGTGTTTAAGCTCACCATTCATTATACTTCAGAAACGGCTGATGTAAACACGAATTTTTTATCGCCATACTGGTTCATCACAACTAAAACTATCAGGATCGTCAGGATTCACTTCGTGCGGCTCCCCATCATAACAATAACCACAATGTCCCTGGCATTTCGGGCATATATTGGTCCAACCTATGTTGCTCTCGTAAAGTGGAACTTGACCCGAGCCACCACAATAATCACATGTGTATTTCATTTTAAATCTCCGTAAAAAGACAGCACCCAAATAAATTGGGTGCTGCTGCGTTGAGGATTGAAATGTTTGGCCAGTGTTATAAAGCCACTACTGGTTTGGCTGCTCATACGGCCTAAAGCCGTTCCCAGAGCGGGGATTATTCAATAAAAACGAATTTTTAACTTAACCTCAATACTACTGTCTGGCTCACAACAAAACGGATTGGGAAATGCTTCCGCCCACAACACATTCTCAGAAAAATCAGTAACAAAATATCCATAAACTTTACGTTTGCCTGGGTATAGTCGCTTTGGCACATATGTCGCACCACTGGCTTCTATTGTCCAATTTGCAATACATAATTCAACCGGAGCATAGTCTTTACCCTTGGGCTCATGCAAATCCTCAATCCTAGTATGCTCTGATGGACGGTGTTCATTGGTAAATATATGCAATTTTCTCGCCAAATTGCATGTTTGCATAAGAAGATTCAGTTTTAAATTATTCGTTACTTCTATCATAATTGTGTCCAATAATATGGTAGCTTCCCATTAACAAGAATGGCTGGTTTTTCTTTCCACCCAAATCTCCCATACCATTCAAAATCTTTAAACAATAAAGCCGATCTATGACTCGAATGTAATCTAACATCCCCAAACCAAAAAGGCAACTCTATTTTGCTTCTTAAATATTTTTTGTAAAACTCTATCCAATGAGGGTAATAACGTCCCCGACTAGCTAATTCTTCCAATCCATACAAACAATATTGAGCTAATGCTGGCTCGTAACCACTCCACATCTTGCTTGCAGGATGATTGGGCCAACCACCAGTTATCAGAGTTTTTGCCTCACGATAAACCTGATTGCCTAGCCGAGAAGGATCAAGACAACATACCGATTGCTCTAAGTCAGGATATGGAAGAAACACTTGCATTGCATCAATATAATAGAAATGCTGAAATAATGCAACTAGGAAGAAATAGAATGACTATCGAATCAAGATTTATTACACAGGAGATTCAGCTTCCATACCAAACCCTTTTTTAACAATCATCCAATACACCTCACCAACATCCACGGTAGAAAGGTGGATTATACTCCCACCGTTGTTGCCATCTGAATAAAAGCCACCAATGGACATCTCAGGCTGAGATGTCCCAAGAGGCATTGCAAAAGCAGCATAGTTCTCTTCAGGCAAGGCTAATTGATAGGGAGTTCTGATAAAATATTCGCCTTGCTCAGTAGGAACTATTGAGGCAACGCCGCAAGCTACAATATTTGGGCCTTGTAATGGAACAAAGTTATTCCTTAAGTTGCCCGGACCTTTGCCACCACCATGTCTATCAACAGAACCATCACCTTTGCCTGTAACGCTACTTGCCCCCATCCTATCTCCTTTTAGCATAGATTCTAAAAGTATATAGCGTTAGTAGGTATAATTATTCATCTCGCAAGATGTATAGGACTTGATATAATTTTCAGTTGTTCACTTGTCGATTTTTTCTCTGCATATATCTTTTTAATGTTTTTATTTTGACAAGCAAAACATCTTCTTCAGAAATGCCTCTAAAACCAAAGCTGCCATCCTCATAATATAATTCAAAATATGAACCAAGCGGAAAATCCTTGAAAAATTCACCACCATAAAACCATTCTCGCCTGTTATGAAGACAACTCCATGCTACTATTGGCTTGCAACCATCACATATTTCTATAAATTTATATGCACCTATCATAATTTTTGTTCTCTAGGCTCAACGAAGGGTCATCCTTCCCAAAAATCCCGCCACTCACGTAATGCTACTGCCGACACAGATTCTATAATTTTGCTGCGATCACATGCATATAATCCAGCACATGAAAAACAACCAACTTCCATTAAACGATATTGCCCTGATTTTGTCAAACATACATCCACTACAAATACAGATTCAGGATTGTATTTAGATGCTATTAAATTGGCAAAATCAACCGCCTCTTGAGGATAAGTTGCATCTACATCAAAACGCTCATTCTCCCGGTATTGACTCCCCGCTACCACCACACCATCCACAACAACAAACCTCCACTCAAATTGTATGTTGCGAGGCTCTGAAACCACCACTAATTCAAATGGCTCAATCTGATTAAATCCAAAATATTCTACATCCTTCTCATAGCTTTCTTTGTAAACAGCCTTGCCAGTAAAAATTTTATCGCCACGATTCGGTCGCATAAAGATCGTTCGATCACAACCTACATGTTCATATAAAAACTCTTTTTGACGCAAAAGCTCCGCATAAGGCAGCATTATGTAATTCTCTTGCAATAAATATTTGCCTAATGCCGCATAGTACGACGTACAATCATATTTTGGCACATCGTAATACACCCCAGGAACCCAATTCGCCTGCTTGCGAATGCTTTTTCCTAATCCTAAAGAACCATAGAAAAGCACAGGAGTATTTTCTGGAAACAAATGAAGAAACTCCGTTTTCTCACACGGAATTTGCTTGATGATCTTATGCGGAAAACCTTGTGCTTTCACGGCATCAATAAATGGTTGCACATCTTCTGGAAATGCATCGTCTTCAATCAAATAGTGCAGAGTGCTCTCTTCTGCAAATAGGGTCTTTTTATTCATTTAAAACGCCTCTTGAAACCAATCTTTTTCATAATCCATAACAAAATCACAATCTTCGTAAAATGCCACCATTCCACATTCTGCCCCACAATCAGGACAATAGCCACCATAACTAGCACCCCTGTAATAATCCCAATATCCCAAATTACGACGCTTTGCCTCCGATTCACTAATATAAGTGCCATCGTGTAATCGGCAACGTCGATCAAAATTCACACACTCTTTAACCTCTTGTTCGTTAGGACAATAATAATTATACATTCTTGTGTTCCTCATTCATGTCAAAAAATTCAATATGAATCCCATCATCAGACCGATTCACCTTCGGAACAATATTCAACTTTGAAAAAAATTTATTAAATTCATCTTCAATGCGATAGGCTTCGTCGGCTGGCAACCGCTCTGGTAATTTCATTTTAATCGATAAATTAGGTCTGCCTAGTCGCCATGTGCAACAATTACAAAATGCAACCTGAGGTGTATTGTGTTCAATTAAAGCAAATGCAGCTTTGGCATCAGCTTCACTGATTTCGTCAGATTCCTTAATGTTTTGGACAACACATCCCCAAACATGGCTTTCATTGCGAGGATCACATACTTTGTATTCATCCTCTCCATCATATTGATTAATGCCTATCACCTTGAGCCTAAGACCATTATCCCAACGATAATATTTTCCAATGTTTTCAGGGTTAGCTTTATCCATTAAAATGCCTCTTCAAACCAATCAATTTTTGGCTCTATCTCTTTGTCGTCTTTTTCTACATCTTTTGCTTCTTCAAGTGGTATGTATGGAGCATATACATATCCACAATCCATCAATGTGCGATGTAAATCATTTCCATCAATACATTGCCCCGTGGTTTCGTTTTTAATTCTCAAACTCAAGCCCAAATCATTAGGATAACTATCTAATACCTTTATCAAATGACATTGCAGTGCATTATACGCTTGCCTATAGACAGAATGAATGCCCGGTAATGAATACCAAACTCCCTTGTGATTTAAAACTTGTACTATAAACATTTTCTATTTACTTTCCCATATTTCTCTCTTATTCGATCTGGTACGGGATAACCCATTTCAATATAGTGTCGCCAATGAGCATCTACCGCTCGTCCCACCATCTCCCAAAATTCTTTCTGATGATTTTTGTCGCAATCCTCACAAATATCAAAATTAAAATTTGGATAACTTATGTCTATGTTCCATAACGGCTCACCTTTCTTGCCACATAAATCACATACACCAAGAGGCTTCCACCGTTCTTCCAACTTCTTTTTCAAGTCTGGCAAATCATTTGACAAAGGTATTTCTCCTCCTTGAATAAAACCCTCTTCTGGCTCGCTACGAAATATAAAACGGTAAAGACGAGGATGGTCAAGTAAAAGTAACTTAAAAAAATCAGTCCATTTTGGAGCCATCAAAAAGCCTCATTAAACCAGTCGGCGTCCGAGCCCATCGGGCAGAAATAAGACTCTGGGCCACTACAAGCCAATCCGCAGTCTAATTCAGCATAATAGTGATACCCATGCTCCGTAGCATAAACCTTGATGATTGTCGCTTGCTCGCCCCACGCCGTCTCCATAACCCTGTCGCCGGGCATAAATTTCTGTGGCTCTAAATCGATCATATTCTAACATTTACTCCAGATATTCATTTTCTTTATGTGAATTTCTTTTAATTTCTAATATAGTTTCGGCAACTATCTGTTCATAAAGTTCAAGAAAATTAGTTTTTAAACAACCCTGGGGAACAAAATATGCTGGCTCCCTATCCCCATATGCTTTCAAATATCTTTTGTTTTTTGCATGCTTGCCATCTATGTAACCAATAATTTGGTATAACGGAGGACAACCAAGCACCAATACGAATGTGTCCCCGTTCCTATCATCTTCCCTGACAAGTAAATCATAATAATCTTTACCTCTTGTTCTAACCTGAATTTTGCCAACGTCCCCGCCACTCTTAAATGTATTCACACTGCCAGAATAATATAAATTTAGAGCTTTGGCAAATGCTACCTCCCCCTTCGCACCGTCTATATTGTGTTGTAAAGACTCTGCTTCATCGCATTTAAGCCCATGACTATTCTTTTTCCCTTGTAGCTTGGCTTGATTATATCGGCTTGTGCCGACGAAAACACCTATTTCTTCTTCGTAGCTTTCTAGTCTGACTTCTATCATATTTCTCCTCTCTCTATCTCTTCTATTTCGTCTATCTCCATTTCACCTATCCAGCCAAAACCAGCAACAAGCCAGTCGCTACCGCCTACACCCAAATCAGGACGGTACTCGCCTACTCGCCATTGGCCATTGATCTTTATGCGGTAAAATCCAGGGGAACGAGTATTCATAATAATTGAAGCCTATTTAAAGCTTGTTCAATTTCGTTGCAAAAATCAATGGCTGGAATGGGTGTGTCATACACTTCTGATTTATATCCACCTATTTGTTTACATTTACACATCGTTTCCTGAATTATTTTTTGTTCTGCACCATATTTACAAATCCAGCTTTTTAATACTTTGATGTTTGGAGCCAGCGTGCAGTGTTCTTTTAATCTTAGTTCTGGCGTTCTACTTGTCCACCCAATTTTCACCCTGCGGTCGCTTAAATCAGGCACAGTTAATGCAATATAAAAATAGCCATAACCCTTGGGAGGCGAAACAGTACCAGTAAAAATTTGATATGCCTCTTGATACATTATTTCTCCACACCGCATCATGTCGATTAAATGTGGTTGATTATTTTGCATATTAATAGCGTTTTGTATCGTATCGGCATTTATTTTCACAGCCAATCCGGCAATTTCGCTTGCTTTGCCTTTCCTTTTCCCACGCACACCAGAATACATTCGTATTTTAGCTTCTACTTGCAACTTAGGAAGCATATCCAATGCCAATAAAATACGCTTTGTTTTTTCTATTTGCTTTAGTTTTGTTATTTTACCCATGATTGTATTTTTCATTTGCCGATTTACATCGACATTTCTTGCATCTTGTAGCATACCCATCTGACTTTAATTTGTCAATTCCAAATTCCTCAAATAACTTTACTTCTCGGCATTGATTACATTGTTTTTTACCCTCGACAGCGTATGGATTTACTTTCTTTTTCTTGGGCTTGCTGCCAGCGATGTGGCCACCTTCCTTTTCACAGATATAGCGACCATTGCGAGCTATGTTCTTATCATAAGTTAGGCGAAGGGCGGTGTGGGTGATCTGGCAATAGGGACAGAAAACATCGATGGTGTCAGCAATTATGTTTTTGTGATAATGTTTTTTTGATTTTTTATTATTTAACTCTTTGTGATTTATACAAATGCCCAATGACTGTCTGAGTTTTTCCACAAATAATTCAATATGTTTTGGATTATACACTGCCCCGAAAAGATCAACTTCGCACCAAACATCAAATAACACACCGGATTTTTCAGCAATGATCTGTGCGGCTTTGTGCTTGGCTACAATCACTTCATCATCAAGCCACGCCGCTGGTTTGACTTCTATCCACTTAATACTGTCGTCTATATATTGGATTTCCAAATCTACTAAATAATTTGCTTCAAAATTCTTTACGGGATTATAATAAGATATTTTTATTTTTTCTTTGTAATAAGTTTTTACATTTAAATCTTCGTCCAATTTAAGAAATGCCTTCTTTTCATAAGAGGAGCTAAAAAATATCTTTCCTGCCTTCGGAGATTCGTGCCACCCACGAACATGGTGTGTTTTTGGATTAAATCCCTGTTTGTAGAGTCTAATGGTTGCCTCGGAAAGCTTGCGTCGATGTTCTGGAGAAAAACCACCAGTTTCAGCAAGCATTTTTTTGCGACCATCAGATATGTTCTGGCAATGCTCTTCTGTAAATGTTTTGCCACAATGCGATTGAGACATCTGTTGTTTTGTTTCTTCGCTGTGGTGTTTCCCAAGCATTCCAGTTGTACATTGATTTTCTAACAAATTGCGTGTTGCCCGTGCAATTCCTTCAGGATTATTTTTCATATATTGACTTAGTTTTTCTTTGAATTCATCACTTCTTTTTATGCCCTTAAGAGCAAATTTTATTTTTTCTTTTTGTTCTTCTGTTATTATTTTTCCCCTCTGAGCACAACTTTTACACATTTGAATATACGGCTCTATCATTTCGCCATAATAGCAACTCTTTTTCATCAATCGTCCATTATCGCCAACATGCTCTACACAAGGGCAATACACCATTATTTCTTCGTTGGTTTGTCGGTTTTCTCCAATCCTATTCATTGGGTTATTGTAGACCATATCACAGGCCCTACAAACAAACTCTCTTCCACCATGTTTTAGTATATTTTTCCTGGCTGGGCCTTTGCTTATTGGCTTGCCTGCTTTTATATGATTTGGGCAATCACAAAGATCATCAACATTGATGGAGTCTACGTCTCTTAGGTTTTTGTACAACTCTTTAAACTGTTCTATATTCATAATATGCTCCTTTAATTCTTATTGTATCATATTACTTATATAGTGTCAAGCCTAAAATTTTGCACTTTTTTTGATGTTTTTTTTGCGAATTCATTAAAAATGGTTTATGTACAAAAAGAAAGACCCGCATTTCTGCGGGTCTTTGCTATACTAATACTTGCGTATAATTTTTAGATCACGAAATTCGCAATGCTCATGCGGGCATAGAATTTAGCCCCTTCCCTTAGCAATTTTTTTCCGTACCTTGTTAAAATTCCCTTACGTGGGCAGAAGCTCTCTGGATCGAGAACAACTGGGGTCTGAGTAAGAGGAACGTATGGGCAGTAGAAGTAACCGCTGTCCATGTACGAGTCACCCTTGTAACCCATCAACATTTGGTTGGTTGGGAACAACGGGTCTTTGTAAATTCTCCAACGAGCATTTACTGTACCGACATATTGAATGCCGAGAGACGAAGTAAATGTTTCGCTAGGAGCGGGAGCGAAGCCTGCGGTAGCGGTTTCGAAGATGGAGGCGACTTCTGGGGAAGTCACGATCCAGTTGCAACCACCACGCAATGTCTTCCTGTGGACGACGTTGCTTACTTCAACGACTTTAACATAGAGGGCTTCATACTTCTCTTTGATGGTATCACCAAGAGCAGTGGCGAAGTCCCAGCTTGTCACTGTACCAGCGTTGGTACGCAAGTCGTTCAAGATTTCACGGTCGATTTCCAGGTTGATTTCCTGGGCAAGAACGGCGGTCAACTCAGCCTCGGCGTCGAGGTTGTGCTGGCTGCGGAGGTCTTGCTGAGCTTCGTAGCTCCAAACGGCTTTCAACTTACGGGTCTTAGCGGCAATTTCTTCCGACTCGATGACCAAGTTGATTTCAGGCAAGTCCTGGTTGCATTCCATGTTGTACTCATAGTTGAGCACCATATGGCAAGCACCAGTAAAGTTGGTCCAATTAATGACAACTTCACCTGTGGTCACATTGAGTGTACCAGCTTGGAGAGCGGCTGTATTAACGGTGTAACCAGTTGCATTGGGGATCAACACAGCGGTAAGACCAGTGCTACCAGCGGTTGAAGTCAATGTATAAACAGCGACTGCACCGGCGTACAAAACGCCTGTTAAAGTTCCGCCCAAAACGGGTGTATGCTCCAACGGGGTGAAAGTAGCTGTGAAGGCAGCGGCACCAGCAGCGGTGCTAACAGTGCTGCTAACTTCACCTTCAACAAACTGGCTGCTGTAATAGGTGTAGAGGTTAGCATCACCAGAGGCCAACTGTTGCAACGAATTTACGTCGTCACCTGGGAAGCCTGCGTTATTATCCGCACCACGAACAGCACCCTTGTTGGAGCTATAACGGAAGCGGAGGTAATATACGAGTCCGGTTGGGCCAAGGAGGGGTTGTACTGAGACAATCTTATTGGCGATCAACTGGGGATAAATACGTCGGACCAAGGGAATACTAATTCTCTTGAATTGTGCAACGTCTGAGGTGTCGGTGGACACTTCATTGATGAGTCTTTGGTTTTCGAGCAGAACGGCGGTGCAGGATCGAACATACGGGTCGGCAATCCCTTCCATCATTCCAAGCTCGGACCAAAGGCTTTCTAACTGAGCAGCTTCGTTCAAAAATCTATCGTTCATTGTTTTTTAACCTTTATTTTTTGCTTGATTGTAAACCAGCGAGGACTCTCATTTGACGGAGATCATCACCAGTAATGGCTTCTGATAATACTGAAGCCGGTTTGTCACCTGGAGGAACTTCTTCGTTATGTTCCGCAATAACTTTTGTTTCCTTGGTAACTTTGTCGCCTCTCCCCGTTACATTCTTAGCCGTTTCCACTCTTGCATTTCTTTCTTCGGTAACTAATTTACCACTAGTTTTTGCAACGCTCTCATTGAGGGACCGAACGCTCTCATTGAGGTGCTTATTCTCTGTGGACAATCTCATATTACGAGCCTCAAGAATACGCTGTTTGCTACGCATATCTTCCAGTGTCTTGAGAACTTCCTCAAGTTTGCTGCTGGTAGCCAGTGTATAATCTTCTTGGCTGATGTAATCAGAAAGGATACTTACAACCTTATCCATTGCAACTTTATGTTCAGCAACGGTCGGGTCATTGAGCATTTCACGTCGGGCTTGCTCGTAAATTTCCTTACCCTTGACGGACAAGAACTCATCGATTTTGTCAATCATATATTCACGCATTTCGTTGAGTTTCTTATCATATTCTTCATAGATTTCGACTTCCAATTTTTCATTCTTGGAGCGTTCTGCCAGGAGCATTTGATAAGCTTCTTCATAACCTTCATCCATAGCTTGTTCAAATTCTGCCTGTTGTGTTTCCAATCTGCCTCGGAGGTCTTGGATAATGGTATAAGCTTCTGAATAGCCAGTCTCGGCAGTTGTTTCAGCCGCCTTAAGTTGATTGGCCAAATCAGCATATGCTTCTTCCAAGTTCTTGTTATACTCTGCATCCAATTCCTTTTTGGATTCTTCGAGCATAGCTTCGACGGCTGGTACAAGTTTACTCGCCTGATCTTCAGGCAATAATTTAGTAAGTGCTTCTAAGACTTTCATGAGCTTAACCTCGCTTTATATTGGTCTGTTGTTTCTTTAATTATTCCGCTTAGGCAAGCAAGAATAAGATCATCACTTATCCTATGTATGCCGCAAGCTTCATTTTTTGGTGGATTATCATAACTTTGCACGAACAAAGTCGATTCTTCCTTACCAACTACCTTCTCTTGGAATGCCGCTGTGGTGCTTGGATCAGCTACTGCATCAAAAGTGATTAAACGATAACTTTCACCAATCACAAGAATTCCGTTTTCATTTACTTTTCCGTTTCCTACGCCACGACTGCTAATTCCGATTCGTACACCGCAATTGATGAGTGATTTAAGCAATTTGCCCATTGGGGTATCAAGGATAACTCCCTCACCCATCAAAGTATTTCCTTCCCACCAAAGTTTCTTGACCATATGTGAACAATTTGAGAAGTGAATAATTGAATCAGTGGGATGGTCACATTCTCCGATGAGTCCACCCACATCAATTACTTCACTCAAACGTTGCACATTTGCCTCTAAAACTTGGCGTGGGTACATTCGTTTATTTTTATTGACAGCTTCGGCTTCCTGAAATTTACCTCTGAATTTCACGAGTTTTATTCCGCCATATTCGGTGGACTCATGTAAATCCATTTCGTTGAGAATGCCATAACCACCGTCACATATTAGGACGTTGTTATAGCTACTCCCAGGAATGCCATGCTCTAATAGTAAATTCATTGAGCCTCCTATTTATCTACAACTAAATCTTCTTCCTTACCACCATTCATCTTATATGAGTCGGGCGTTTCAGCCTTCGGCACATATGGATTCTGGAGGGCAGGCCAAGTATCCGACGAGGACCATTGGCTGGTAGCATCAGAGGCTTTATCTACGCCTTTTTCAGTTCCGGTATAATCACCGAACGGCTTGGGAATATATGGGTTTTTCAATTCAGGATAAGTTTCCCCATTGCCCCAATTCGACCAACTTCGGTTTCTCATTTCATCGGCCAAACCGCCACGATAGCTCTTGCCATCGCTTACGGGAGCGGAATCGCCCCAATCACCGGAGAAGTCAGAAGCGGGTGTGTAGCCCTGTTTGGCTTTTTGGGCCATTGCAGGATGATCGCCCACAACTGTTTGATGTGGTTTGTTAGAAACGGACCACGGACCACCAGCCAAATTGGTTTCAATTAGGTGCATTAGCCACTCAACGGCTTCTTCGACAACTTGAACACTAGGTTCAACTTCTCGTTGAAGAACAGAGGCTAATTCATTAAGATGTCCAGCAGTTGTGACTTTGACCAAATTCTCATTGGATGCTTCATAGATTTTGCGAAGTGTTTCATAAAGATCGGCATAAACAGCCAATTCTCTCTGAACATTCTCATCTACTGTTGGGAAGAATTTGCTGACAATCTCTTGGAAAGCCAAGTATTGATCGCATTCTTCGCACATTTTGGTTCCAGCCAATTTAACAATTTTTTCAACTCTATCGGTATAAACTTCCTGAGCAGTACGAAGAATACCTTCTGCCATGAAGTCACATACTTGATCGTCATAATTTGTAGCGTGAACAGTTTCCAAAGCTACTTTAATCTGCTGAGCCAACTCGGTTTGAGTAAGATAAAGCACATTAGGCCAATTGCTTACGACGTTTTCCAAAGCTTCTTCTAATGCAGTTGCGTCAGAAAGAGCATTTTGGCGTCGAAGATCATTGACTGCTTTGCAGAATTGGGCGTCTTCGGAAAGTCCCTTGGCTGCCCAACGCTTGGTTTGGCAGTCAGTATCCAACATATGATCCCACTGAAGTTGCAGCAATTTCTTCTGATTTGCAGATTCAGTCGTAGGAACTCGAAGGGCAACTACATTGCCATTTTCGTCGTGCTTGACTTGGGTATCACCAAGAACAGGACCATTTTTCTTGAATTCGACATAATCAATAGCATTTTTGCAAAGGACCGACCATTCCTTGACCGCACCCTTGCTTTGCTGAATTGCAAATTCAAGCATTTCATTTCGGCTATTTGTTTCTACGAATTTCTTGTTCTTTTTTGCTTTTTTGCAGCAACCTTCTCGGAAAATACGCTTTGTAGCTGGCAAATTCAGATAGTCGGCAAATAGACTGTCGGCTTTTCCTTTTTGCTCTTCATCTAAAAGAGAGTCCAAAACAGTTCCTAGAATTTCTTTGGACTTGACTTTTTCGCTTTCCTCATCGATTACCAATTGCTCAACGTTCTCGAATGAAACGGCTTCATTTTTGATGGTGTAATTCGCATGAATAAATGTGCCATCGGATGTTTCATAAAGAACATTTTCTGGTCCGTAACAATGAAGGGCTATATTTCCTACCCCTAATGTTTCGGCCAAAATGGGTTGTGCTCCCTTAAGCTCGGCTTCTGCCGTTGATAACGAATCTTTTTGAATCCTTTCAAAAACATCAAAGTTAATGAGCTTTCGTTTCATAATGTTTTAACTCCTAATGTGATTATTTGATTTGGGCAACTTGGCCATAATACGCAAGTATATATGCGGCATGGCTTGATTGTTAAAAACTTTTTCTTAAGTCTATATACCTTATCATAGTTATGCAGGAGCAAGCAAAAAAGCATGAAGAGTTTCAAAAAATACATAAATTTGCGAGAAGGGCTTGCCGACGAGGTAGGAGACCCAGCCGATGCACAGAATGTACAAGAGTTATTTAAGACTGTTTGGAACCGTTATCGAGATTCTTTAATGGACTTTTTAAAGGGCTTAGCCGAAGAAAACGACGATGATGACTTAAAGGCTTTAGTCAATCGACTAGGCGGCGGCGGCAAGGATTTGCCAACCATTTCTAAAGCAGAAGATGACATGCGTCCAGAAGTAGTGCCACCCACTAGTGATAGAGGTTCTGGCGAAAGCGATAATTAACCGAATTATTTTAGCCAAAAATTATTTTGTACACTTCATAAGGATAAATAGTCCTAGAGGTGTTACATGGAAAAGAAAAGCCTAAAAAAAAGAATTCTGTTTGTCTGCAAAAAGCATCATTTGTATGGTCACCACCATCATCATGAAAATAAATGTAGTGGATTATTTAACTCAGCATCATTTGTTGCTAGTTATTTAAGATCACAAGGACATGATGCAAAAGTAATCAATGCTATTGACGGCAATAACGTTGATCGCATTGTGACTGAATTTAATCCACACTTTGTGATTATTGAAGCGTTGTGGATAACTCCTGAAAAAATGCGGGAATTACTCGATATTCCAAGACATAAAAATCGTCTCTGGATCATAAGAATACACAGCAAGCTGACATTTCTAGCTTCTGAAGGAATGGCATTTGAATGGTTTGCTGGTTATCGTGAGCTAATGAAAGCACACAAAAATCTATATGTTGCACCCAACACATCAGAATTAACTGAAGACTTGGAAAATATTTTTAAACTAAGATCAATTTTCTTGCCGAATGTTTACACCAATGAATCTATGAATTTGCTTGAACATGAGCAACACAATG
The DNA here is from genome assembly GCA_023229365.1 of Pseudomonadota bacterium. NCBI lineage: Bacteria > Pseudomonadati > Pseudomonadota > Pseudomonadota bacterium. The sequence goes on from JALNZK010000011.1 coordinate 24,026, forward strand.
ACAATCCACATTTGCACAAACAAGTAATCAATATAGGTTGTTTTGGTGCAATTCGTCCAATGAAAAACATTCTTACCCAAGCCATAGCAGCCGTAGAATTTGCCAAAAATGCCAATCTAGAAGTTCATTTTCACATCAATGCTGGCAGGGTGGAGCAGAATGGAGAAAGTGTTCTTAAAAATCTACGAGCCTTTTTTAACGGTTTACAGCATCATGTTTTGGTGGAGCATCCGTGGTTAGAGTATGAAGAATTTATTCAATTAGTCAAAACTATGGATATTGGAATGCAAGTATCTTTGTGCGAGACATTCAACATTGTAAGTGCTGATTTTGTTTCTAATAAAATTCCTTTAGTAGGCTCTAAAGAAATTAGTTGGCTGCCCGCAATGTTCTGTGCAGATGACACATCTACGAAAGATATTGCCGATCATTTAGAATATGCATGGACACAACCGGGCTACATGTTGAGACATTTGTCCAAAAGAGCTTTGCATGCATACAATACTGATTCCGAAGATAAATGGAATCAAGTGCTTAAAATGTGGTAATTATAACCTAGTCATACAACCATCAAAGTTCTCTAATTCTTTGAACCTATCAATATCGTCAACAATAACAAGTTCTGGGGTTGATTTACTCCAAACTGTTATGCCTAATTTTGGCTTTTCTTCCGAACAATTTACACATGTTTTTGTGTGCAATAATTCCATTCTTTCTAATGGAATTATTGCACCACATTTAATACACTTACTCTTCACTATAATCACGTTCTTCAGTGTCTTGTTCTAAGTCGTAATTTTGAATTTCAAGATCATATTTCTTGATTTCCTCAGGCGTAACTTCAGCGAGAGCCATTCCGCCATTGCCAGATGGTTTCGGATTATTTTGTACGGGGGCTCCTGCGGCTCCTTCTTCTGGCGGCGGCGGTGCTCCACCAGGGGGTTGAGTAAGATCGGGACTTGGGCCACCTGCTTCTGTGCCCATTTGTTGTTCATCATTACTTGGCAATCCCACGCCGAGAAGCTGCGGATTTTGTGCAAGAACCTGGAGTTTGAAGTCTTCCAATTTCTGAATTTTCAAACGAGCCTGCATTCCTGCCGCTTCTTCTTCGGTATATTTAAGAATTCCTGTAAGAATATCGAAGTCAGCCATAATCATCGATCCCTTGAGATTACTAGCCCAACCAATACGATTGTTCATCAACTCTTGTTTGCTAAGTTCTCTATACTCCGAAGGCGGTGTCCAAATGACTTGCAAATCCTCAAAGTCTTCTTTGGGAACTCCACGCAGTTTAAGGTGTGTTGTTATAATTTGTACAACAGCTTTAGAAAAATGAGCCTGTAATCTCTCGATAGTGCGTGCAAAACGCACATTTTGGGAAGAAAGGCTAGTCTTTGTGGCATTAGCATCTTCGGTGGAAAAGTAATTCAACGGGAACTTTAAAGCTGTAAACAATTTGTTGCGGAAATATAATGCATCATCAATTTCGCCAAGGTTTTGAGCACCCTGTAAAGTGTCAATACGAGTGTTGGTAGCATTTGGACGAATAGGCAACCAGTAATCCTCATCAATGGCTGGTGGATGCCAACGTTCTTCAACACTAGAAGCACCAGGACCGCCACCTCGGGATGGGGCTACTTTCTTTTTGCGGAACTGATCCTTGATGCGTTCCATAAAAGCTTCGGCCCTTGCGGGTGACAAAGTGCCCACGTCGATATAAAACACACGTCTTTCAGGGGCTCTTGATAATCGATAAACTACCATAGAGTCTTCCATGAGTCGTAATTGATGTGCAGGCCCTCTGGCTGCTTCGATCAATGAAACACCATAGGGATAAAAAGTACGACGATCATCGCCAATTTTTGTATGCACTATTTGATCGGCAGTAAACCTTACTGCTGTTGCTTGCATTAAATCTGCTTCAGTTGCTTGCGTTACAGGCACTCTAGTAAGGCTTTGATAATCTGGGCCTTCATTAGATTGTTGAAACTCAACCAATTTACCCTTGGTAGTTTCTATGCGATACATGCTATCTGGCGGCAATGGCAAAAGTGCCACAACACCTTTTTTGGGGTTTTCTGCATCGATAACAACTTCAAAGAAGTGATCGCCTTGAATACATGTATTTTTTACATAGTTCCAACCAACTGATGGATCATCGAAATTTAGCATTTCAGGGTGAAAACACAGAAATTCTGCTTCTTCTTTGGCGAATTCATTAGCACAACGGATTTCAAAGATATGTCCATTTTCACCACGTTGGCAATTGTGATAAACAATAGATTCGCCGCAAAAGTTCTTGTGTTTTTCTACCGATAGATCATAAACATCTATTTCTTTCCATTCTTCAACACCAATGACTCTTCTGCAATTTTCTTTCTTGCCCAATTGTCTAAGTTCTTTAAGACTAAATCCTTCTTTTTTCAAAATGCTGCGAAGGGTGTCTCGGTCATGGTGGGTAACTTTAGCCGTTTCCTCAATTGTGGCTCCCGCACACAACATACGCACAATATCTGTTGCTGGAGTTTTTAGAGATTTGCCAGTACGCCATTCGTCAACGAATTGTCTTTCTGTTTTCCAGCCATCAACCAAAGAAAATATGCGTGGGTGTTGATTGGTTTTTAATTTGTCATTAAAATAAAGATTTGGTTGCTCTCTGTAAAAGGGCATCAATTCGTCTCCGAATTGAAGTAGCCCTGTCATTGTCCAATCTCCGTTATGCAATAAAACTCGATGTTCAGGCGTGGCAATAAAATTGGTGCCATCATCTAATTTGATGCGAATAGTACGTGCAGTTTTAACTTTTCTAGCATCATAAGCCCAGCCGATAGTATAGTCTTTTTTGTCTCCATCCCAACAATAAACAAGGAATCTTTCACCTGACTTATTTTCAGCAAGCCATTTAATGGTTTGTGGTCCAAAAAATACTGTATTCACAATCATATGGCCCGCCAAACAAGTTTCATCGGCGTAGGTGTCCATGACTGCTTCTATTTCAGATACTGAACGAAGTCGTTCATATTCCTTGTAACGAGAAATACGATTTGTTACACTGGACAAATCCACAAAATCGTTAGTGTCTCTGAGTTTTATTAAACCTCTGCCGCCGCCCCAAAAACTACCATCTTGTCGAATGTCGGGGATAGCATCAGGTTGCGTGACACCCGCACCCGAGATGTCCTTCTTGGCTCGTGTTTCGATAGGATCATCTCGAAATGCATAATTCCAAATCTTAAATAAGTCTGACCATTTTGGCATAAGTTTACTTTTTCAGCCTATAATTTGTTACTATGATATATAAGAGTTTAAATTACGAAAATGAAAAGAGTTTTATTTCTAGCAAGTCACCCAGGAGCCAATGCGGAACAATTAGCCGCATTGTTGGAGCATAATCAGTGCATACAATTTTATCATACTAACTCCACCTATAAACACCCCTCAGATATAGCTGCTCTCCAGTTGTCGCCACACAAAAACACCACAACTGCCGCCATATATGCCGCCCTGTTACTGGATAACAACAATCTGTCAGGTAGAAGTTTGTATAAATTTTGTCATTTTGTTTATTTTATTTGTGGTCCAAAATTTGCCATTACAGAACTAGTAAAAACTCAAACCATGAAAAACGCTGTTGATCTATATGTTTTAAGAATACGCAGGTTATATGAAATGGCAGTACAATCCCCAGAAGCTGTATTTTTAACATGGGATAACATCCAAGGGGAAAAAGGATTGAATTTGATAGAAAATCATTTCCATCTAAAAACCCCACTACAATATAATCCCGATGGTTTTACAGAACCAAAGGATTGTGTTTTATCAAGCTATTTGCAAGAAGCCGAAGAAGCCTATGAAGGGATAATTTACCGAATGAGACAGCTAAAACACATTAGTCAATGTCAGTGATTAATGTAGGGGTTTGTTTCTCAGCCTTCTTCTTCATGTTGTCAATCTTTTTCTGTTCTTCAGAAATCATGCTGTCTATACCATCAAGCACAGCTTTGGCGTTATCGGGTGTGATAAAGAAGCTGTTCATTTTTGCCCTATAATCTTCTTCTATTGTTATCCTAGATTTTTCTCTTTTGTGTCTCTTGTCTTCGACTTGTTCTATTTCGTTTAATGTGCGTTTTAAATGATATCGAGCATTTTGTAATGCAAAATCATTTGGCAACTCTTTAAGTGCCCTTTCCAACAAAGCCTTTGATTCATCTGTATTATTTTTCATCTGGAATTACCTCAAACAGATCGTCGGGAGCAATATCAACTATTGTGTTGTGATTGTATCTCTCAGATAATGGAATATCTCCCAAGCTTCTTACACTAATTATCTTGACAATTCCATATTTCTCATTTAGCGTTTCTTGCAATGCTGTTTCAAAACTCCATGTTTCCATTTTTGTTCCTATAATTTTATCTTTACTTTTGTGTCATCTTTTGAACTAAATATTATTTCTTTAGCTGCAATTATTTCTCCAGAAAATTCATTAATTCCAATATATTTTTTCCCTTGTCCTTTTTTAACATATGCCAATGTGACATGGGGACAATACGTTGGAAATGAAGATGTGTGTTTTAATTGTTTTAACTTTTTGTTTAACTGATGCAATGATTGCCCTTGCACCTCAATTTTTACCACATCATATTTTGCATCATGTTCAAATATGGATATTTTACCAAGTGTAAATTTTATAGCATTTCCTTTTACTATTTCTTTGACTTCTTCTGACTTAGAGGTGTGTAATCCATATAAAATAGTCACATGTATCTCATTTTCTCTGCCAAAATGACTGCCCTCTTTGTATAATTCCTTTTCTGGAATATGTTTTTTACCCCAAGCAATTATCTTTTTTGCCAAGTGTTGGGGAATATCAACTTGCACGGAAGAATAATCATAACTTGTTCCGTGTTTTTCTAAATATTGTTGCCAAGTTAACATAATGTTTTTTCTTTAAAATATAGCATCCCTTTTTTGCTCTTATCTGCCAACCAAATTACTAAAATATTTTTATGAATTTCCACAAAACTACCACCCGAAAGACTTCAGGAGGTCGTCGTGACGCCTCCTCCAGACAACTGCTTCGCTTTCTTCATCCTCTTTGTCTGTGCCGAAGAAATTAAAAAATGAATCCCGTTCCTCTTCATCTTCTAATAGCATTTCATTCTCAATGCCACGCAACATCTCTTGTTTAATTTGTTCGTAAATATCTGATTTAAATATTTGAGTAGTTTCTTCTGGAATTTGTACACCCACAGGCATATCATGTAACATTTTATCTCTGATACACAAAGCAATGGAAAGAGCCATAATGGAATCGTCATGTTTTCCTTTTAATGCTTCGGCTCGTTTGGCTCTAGGGTTAAATATAAATGTTTTTAATTCTTCTACCAAACGACAACTATTAATGGCCAACGTTCCATTTAATAATTTGTTTTGTACAGCTTCTAAGAAAACAGTTCTATTATTTGGTCCCATTTTTACACCTGGGCGTGGGTCTTTCCCTTTGCCATCGAAATACAAGTTGTCATATCCCAATCCCAAGTGCAAAGCATTAGCAACAGCACATCCTACGCCATTTGATTCAACAACAATTAATGCATGGTTATACATAATGCCTATTCTCTCTAGAACCATTGAAAAAGAATTTGGAGTAATAATATTACTATAAAATTCTGCCACTTGTTCTAATGTTTTCATGTCAATTACATGAAAACAACTACTATCGCCATTTTCTTTTACACCCTCGGCACAGTCAACACCTATAATATAATCATGGGCCTCATGGGGCTCCTCCCACACCCATAATGCACCTCGTTCCCATCCATAGTTTTTTTCACCACGATTAGCCCACTGTTCCATTAAAATTCTTTTAGGAATTCTTTCACGGGTCTCTTCAATCAAGTCACTAATAATGTGAGGCGGAATAAATGTATCACCTGATCCCAAAAAGCTACGCAACACTTCTTGTTGCCAAGCTTTATCGCCCAAGTTGGTTTTAGTTTCAGCAATCCAATCAGGGCGGCAATAGTCAGGATGCTGCCAGTAATCTAAATCAATAACATGGAAGTGGTTTCTTCCCGCTTCCGCAGAGTGATATGTTTCTTCGTACCAATTGCCCAAGCCATTGACGGTGGAAATCACATAGCAAGAACCACCCGTAGCAATTGTGGGATACATGGCTTTCCAGTGAGTTTCCATATCAGGAATAAATGCACCTTCATCAATGATAAGAATTGTGATAGATTTACCACGAGCAGCGTCTGGCGTGTAAAATCTCATAGCACTACCAGTTTCTCCAAATATTTTTTCATGCTTACTTTCGCCATCCATCTTGGGCTTGAGCCAAGAGGGGAGATATTCCAAGGCTCTTTTGCTTACTTCGCCAGCAGCAATAGCTTCACGGTCAGTTTTTGACAAAACCATAATTTGTTGGTCAGTTCTAAACATACAACGCCACAAAGCCCACAAAACGGCAATAGTTGTCAAGCCTCCCTGTCGGAACTTGCTAATAATACAAAATCGATTATTTTCATATTCCTCAATAACTTTTCTTTGATACTTGTAAAGAATACAGGGAATTAAACCATCAATAGGATGGAATATTTTCACGTATTTGTGGCAAAAATATGGAAAACTATTAACACATTTGATAAATTCTTTCATTTGCCGATCTGGACTGAAGGTTTCCGGGTCTTCGGCATAAGAATCAATACCAATGTCTAATTCTAATTTGTCAAATGTATAGAATTGGGAGTATACATCATTCCATTCCTTGGCTTGCACAATTTCCGATACTTTTTGGAATTTATTGTAAAAACCAGGATCGCTGGGGGAACCGATAAACTTTAAATCGGGAATTTTAACTTTACTTCTGATAAATCTGATCTCATCAGAAATATCATTTCGTTCGTTGTCCATAATGGCGGGATCATTATCCATAATTTACTAACCTTTCAAAATATCTATGCATAAAGTTAATAAATTTAGAAAAATGACGTTGACAATTAAAAAATAAAAACTATAATTGTGTTAGGCAAGTACGAAAAAAGGAGAAAGAAATGAAAGAATATCGTATTGTTAGAGCGTTACCCGTGGCTCGCTTTTACTACACTGGCAGCCATTCTCATCCTGTACGGCGAACTGTATTAGTGATTGAGAACCACAAAACCTATTTTACAGGTCATGAAATGCGTGAGGGTTCTGTTGTCAGAACTAAGATTTCTCAGGCCCCCATCAAGAGCTATTCTAAGAGTAAAATAGCCAAGATTGGTCAATGTGGTCTTCGTTTGCGAAAAAGAATTCCACAAAATATGCATACCCACAGCACCTATGAACGACGCAAATTGATAGATTTGGTCACCCGTGGGGTGTAAGTATGCCAAAATATTGGGACGATGAAGACGGTTGGCATGACCGTCTTCATCGTCAGTCAGAAACTGAATTAAAAGAGAAGACAATGAATGCTAATGATTTAAATTTAATGGCTTTTTTGCTCAACAAACTCAACATGACCTATGCTGAAGCTAAAAAAGAATTTTTAAATCAAGCTGAAGTCAAACCAGTTTGTAGGAATATAGAAATTTCCCAGGAATTGGTTGAAGTCATGACAGAACCAATGGCTCAGTTATATCGAGTTATTCCCATTAACTATGAGAATGAAACTAATACATTGACTGTTGCTGCTGCCATTATCAGCAAGTCAATTGAAGAAGAGTTGCAAACTTTTTTGGGATGCAATATTAAAACAGAAATCTATACAGAAGAAGAAATAAACAAGGCTTTGAATCACTACTACAATTTGAGTGGCTGCTGTGATTGTGATTGCTGCTGTGAGCCCTTCGAATTTCCAGATTGCATGGGCAGGGAATTATAGATGCAAAATATTGATCCTGACATCTAAATACCTATAATTGAAACAAACAGGAAGCAAAAATGTCATATTATCAAAACGTTTTTCCACAAGAATTTATAGGTAACTGGGTCTTAGGCGATAGGCAAGCCAGTTTATCTTTTAGATGCCCAGCCAATACAGGTCGGGGCGATGAAGTTGTTCAGAGTTATGGCAATCCGACACTTACAGCCGGTGATCCAACATTCAATCTTTCAGCCAATGATCCTGAAAGCAATGCCACCACCAGTCTGAGAATTTGGTACGCCAGAGATTTTGCCACGGGATTTAAGGGATGGACACAACTAGCAGTTGTTATCGCTGGCCCTGGTGCCACTGTTCCCACAACCGCTGCAACAACCACGCCAACACAAATAGTAGCCAATTTAAATGCTGATACGACTTTTGCCACTATGTTTGTTGCAAGTGTTGGAAATAATGGCAAAAGTATAGTCATTCGACAAGCCATTCCAATAACTCAGTTGAAGTTCTATATTGACAATAGAGCAGCAGAAACCATTTTGTTGTTCAATGCTCGGGCCGGGGTAGCAGAACTTCCCTGCTATTTTGATAGGCACACAATTCGACAAAGATTTGCTTATATTGATGGCATGAATCATTTGATTGATCTTTCTCACGATATTACTAATGTCAGTGTGGCCAATCCTGGTGTAATAACATCTTTGGCTCATGGCTTGGCAAATACTGATCTAATTACCATTGACAATTCCAATTCAACTGGATCACTCGATACAGCCAGTGTTGCAGTGGCAAATGTTACTGCTGACACTTTCACCACAGGTGTTAATGTCACTGTATTGGGTAATTATGGCGTGTGGGCAAGATTAGTAGATTTTAATGTTATTACTAACGCAACCGATAAAAATGGCAATACCTTAGGATATAGTTTAGCTACAACCAAGAGAGATTACCAACTTCTTGCTGGACGTTCTGGAATATTTAATTTCCAAAAAATTACAGTGGATGCAATTGGAACTGGTAGAATTACTAAAATTATTGAATACCCTGCGGGGGCGGTAGCTGGCAACATGGGAAGACTGATCGAATATAAATATACGGATGCTAAAACAAATCCCGATATAATCACCGAAGAGCCTTATGTTTTGACAAACGCTGATTTGGTAACACCACCAGTCGTCTAAGAGCCCATGTCTCTGAATAATATGTGATGTATGCCTTGCATTTTGTATAGTGCATTTGGCTCTTCATTTGTGCGATAATGTTTATCAGTAGAAATATTCATTTCTATTAAAGATGGTTTTATAGGTATTATAATTGGGCTTGAGCTTGAGCTTGAGCTTCCAGCGGCACCACCACTTGAGCTTGAGTTTGAACTGGAGCTTTTGCTTGAGCTTGAACTAGAGCTTTTGCTTGAACTCTTTGAACTGGAGCTTGAGCCTGCTTCAATCACAATGAGTGGTGTGCTTGGATAACCGCCTAGTATATCAAAACTATTATTGGTAATTTTAAAGGCGTATGTACCAATACTTGTAAACTTTAAAGACCACACCCACTCTGCGTACATATTCAAAGTCATATTTACCTGAGTAGCAACACTGTCCATATCATTTTGCGTTCCAAATCCAGCATAAGTACCCTCTGGTGACAATAAAGAGTTGCCTGTTCCTGTACTATCTGTGATATAGTCTGAACGCCAAACAACTACTGGTGTTGCTACTCCAATAGCATAATAATTTGGGCTGTCGATGGGTTTGGAATAATATAAACTTGGGGTAAGAAGAGAGCTTCCTCCACCTGTTGCAGTTGCCAGCTTGATTCTAATTCTGTAATTAGTATTTGTAACACCAGCAGCTTGAGTGTTTTCGTCCGCAAGTGGATTCTCACCAACGCCTAATGCGTGGTCATCCAAGTACCAACGATAACCAGTTTGTGTATATTTTAATCCTGCCATTGTTTTCCTGCTTTAAGAGCCCATGTCTCTGAATAATATGTGATGTATGCCTTGCATTTTGTATAATGCATTTGGTTCTTCATTTGTGCGGTAATACTTCTCAGTAGAAATATTCATTTCTATTAAAGATGGTTTTATAAGTGATGTAGCCGATGAGCCTGATGATCTTGATGAGGATGAGCTTGAGCTTGATGAGCCTGCGGGAACATTGCCACTACTTGAACTTGAACTTGAACTTGAACTTGAACTTGAAGGGGAAAGCTCAATCATAATGCGTGGAATTTGCGGATAGCCTCCTGCTATATCACTTCCAGCATTTGTTATTTTAAAGGCATATAAGCCAATGTTTGTAAATTTTAAACACCATTCCCACTCCGTGTATTGACCATTACTCAGCGTCACCGTAGGAGCAACATTGTCTATATCATTTTGTGTTCCTTGTTGAATATAACTAAGTCCACCTGATGATAATAAAGAGCCACCCACTCCAGTACCATCAGTAATATAACTTGAAGGAGAAACAACTACTGGTGTTGCTACTCCAATAGCATAATAATTTGGGCTGTCGATGGGTTTGGAATAATATAAACTTGGGGTAAGAAGAGAGCTTCCTCCACCTGTTGCAGTTGCCAGCTTGATTCTAATTCTGTAATTAGTATTTGTAACACCAGCAGCTTGAGTGTTTTCGTCCGCAAGTGGATTCTCACCAACGCCTAATGCGTGGTCATCCAAGTACCAACGATAACCAGTTTGTGTGTATACTATTCCCGCCATTATTTTTATCCCTCAACTATATAGTGATATATGACTAAAGAAGAAATCAAAGAAATTGTTTCTGAGACCATTGAGCAACTTCATTCAAGATCGATGTTGACAAGCTATGGCATAAAAACAAATAAGTGGAACATTGTGGGAATTGTAATTATTGTAATTCAAGTAATTGCAATTAGTTATTTTATGTTCTTTTAAGCTCCCCACAAGCGTTTCATTTTTTCAACCCAAGCCAATTTGCTTCTTTTTTTGGTTTCAATCAACTTGCGGTTGTGTTCATTTTGACGTTCTTTGAATAATTTACGGCCTTGCAAATATAATTTTTCTATCATTTGCTGCCATTCATCAACGGGAACATAAGACTTTAAATCCCCTCCCAATTCTCTATACACTATTGTTCCTTTGTATAAAACTTTGATTTCGGATTCGTCATCTTTAAACCAAATTTCGAGAGGAAATCCTCTGCTCAAACCATCGAAATGCCACCCTTCATTATTTGTGCCAAACATGGAAATGTTTTCTGGAACATTCCATTCCGCCCCATCGGGCAATCCTCGTTCTTCTGTATCGGCTGTTGGCAAATTATCGTCTTCTAAATTCATATAATCATCTAAAAGTGTTTCTGTGTAGAATTTACCTCCCCCAGTAGTATGTCTTACTAGAGGTTCGCCCATTGTTTTGAGGATAACGCCAAACTTGCCTTTTAAGCCCATGTAATCTTTGCGTTTGGCTTCTAAAATTCGCAAATCCCGAATCTTTTGTTCGTGTTCGTTCAATTTTAAACCTCAATATTTTTCAATTCGCCATTAAGATATTTGATTGCATTAATCAAAGTATCAACATTGTCTTGAGCATGGCCGAGCATCACATTACAATGATGACATATCACTCCTCTTACATTACCAGTTGTGTGATCGTGGTCTATAACTCTTTTGCACTTTTTTCCATCTATTCGCTTTTTAGAAGTTGCACCTTGTATAAACTCTCTTTCACAAATTGGGCAATTAGTCAAAGAATAAACACATTCAATTTGATCTGCATTTAATTTATAGCGAAGACCAGTTAGTATTTTTTTATACTCCTCGGTGTTATATTTTTGATATTTATCTGGATTAGATTGTCGTCTTTTGCGTTGTTTTTCGGCAAGTTCTTTCTTATGTGCGTCTTTCCACTCTTTTTGTTTGCCATACACTTCTTCTTTATGCAACGATCTATATTTAGCACCATATGCTTTTGATTCTTCTTTATGCGATGCTCTATATTTAGCATTGTATAATTTTCTTTTTTCTTTGTCGGTCATATTACCACTCCTCCATGCATATTTTTCTCATTAGCTCATCATTTGGAAGGCTGTTCCAGCCATCTTCGGTTGCAGGCAGAAGATTGATTTCTAGTTTTTGGCCTTCTGTTACCTTGCTCTTAATTACAACTTTTCCGAATTTGGAATATTCTACAACCGATTTTCTTACTACATCTGATACGGTGATTTTTTTTCCGCACAGCATTGAAATTATTTGCGACAATTTTTCTAAATGCTCCAGCAGGGATTCTTCCATCAATACATTGACTTGTTTCATGCTTACTCCTTCTATATTTCTATATCTCTATATTATATATGCACCAAGATTTAATTTTAATATGAATACATAAATAAAAAAGGAGACCTCTATATGTGGCAATGGTTAATAAAAATATGGCAAAAAATACAAGATTTATTTGTGGTTGTACCGAAGCAACAAGTTATGCCAACACAAATAACTTTTCAAGCAAATGATCCAACAACACCGGATTTAAGATTTGTGGTTCCTTGTCCTTCCGATCCATTACCATTGCAGATTACTGTGGTTGGTTTAAATTCCCCAGCGGAATGGGGGACGGCAGAAGGAGACGCCGCCACAGTATTTGTTACGCTCGCAACATTATTGGAATACTTAAAAAAGATGTTTAGTAAACCAACACACTGGGCAGCCGCTCCTATACTTCAGGTTGTGCCAAGAGCGGGCAAACAATTAAATGCTTACTATGATCGCCAATCCCTGAGATATTTTTTTGACCAAGATCGTCATGGGAAAATGATCTATTTGTGCGAGTCTAGTGAAGTAGTTGCCCACGAATGCGGACATGCTATTTTAGATGCCCTTCGACCAGATTTTTGGAGCACAGCTTCCTTGGAAACATTTGCTTTTCATGAAGCATTTGCGGACATCACAGCAATGGTTGCCACGATGCAGTGGGACCAAGTATTGAACAAGGCAATTAAAGACACAAATGGCAATTTGCATCAATCTAATGTTGTTTCTATGATTGGCGAAGATGTGGGACTTATATTAGGAATGCAACAGGGCTTAAGAAATGCATTCAATACTTTTTGCTACACTCCACCAGAAAACTTGCCAGAGAGTGCCCCAGACAATCAATTATCTGGAGAATGTCATAACTTTGGCAGAGTGTTTTTAGGAGCATGGTATGAATTAATGGTCAATATTTATGATTATCACAAAACCGTAGGCATGGATGCAAAAACAGCACTCACACAAGCTAGAGATGTGGCATATTTATTGCTTTTAAATGCCGTTGTTCAAACCCCTAATACACCAAGATTACACGAAGCCATAGCGAAAATAATGGTTTCTTTGGCATCTAAAGATTACCAAGAAATTGTTAGAAAGACTTTTGCTAAAAGAGGCTTGCTTGGAGAACATAGTTTATTTGCAATGTCGGGTGTTACATGGGATCAATTTGCGGACAAAGATAAAGCTCGTATCATAGAGGGCAATACCAAATTTGCAGTTGTGTCCCCCGAGAAAAAAACCATGCATCTTGCCCATCACGTTTCTAATGAACGCCTGTCTGCACTAGCAATAGGTGGCTATAATTTAGGCAATGTAAAAGTAGAATTTGCTGCGGATAAATTCTATGAATTCGATGAGGGCGGCAAATTAATTAGCATGTTTGCTCCCGAACAAGAAGAATTAGTTCAAATTACACAAAAAGCCGTAACATCTATCACCAGTATTGGTCCTCATGAAGACACAATGTGGAAAGTAGAAAACGGAAATTTAGTAAGAACATATTACGAATAGACTTGCAATAAATTAAATAATTTATTAGAATACAATATAGCACCGTACCAATAGGAGCACAATATGGATTATTGGTTTGAAGAACGAGAAGAACCTTATTGTTTTATTAAACCTTCTCAGTTGGCTAATTGGCGTTGGGAAGAAGTAGAATGTGATGAAGAAGAGGATGAATTAGACGAAGATTTCATCAATTGGTTTGAAGATTAGTTTTTCTTCATCTTTTTTAGTCTTCTTTTTAATTTTGACCAGCCTGTGGGTGGGTCTTCACCATTATTGTATTGAGGTAGGGCACCAGGGCCTGCCACCATAGGGTTTTCTTTAGGGGGTGTTAAGCCGCCACCAACACCTCCTGTTTGCCCTACTTCCGCTAACCACGTTTTGAATCGCATAACCTATATAGTATTATGAAACACATCATTGAAATATTAGAAATTAAGCATTTGTCCAAAAACGGCACAGTGCTATGGGAAGCATATAATTTGCCAAATACATTACACATTAGTGGAGAACAGTTTATTTTGTTGGCCACATTTGTAGGAGGCATAACTAACACCTACATCCCAGCATCTTATTATTTTGGGCTGGACAATAGAACATCTTTAGATACTGCTGATACTCTATTGACAGCAGCAGCTACAGAACCTGCAACATATGGTTATAACAGAGCGGTAGTGGGCTCTAGTGGTCAGTTTATCGTATCTGTTGCTATGACTGGACATAATATAGCAACCAGCCCCATTGTAACATTTTCTGCTATAGGTGGGCCTTGGGGTCCGGTTAAAAATATGTTTTTATCCACCACAGCTAATAACACCGGATATTTAATTGCTTCCGTACCCTTGTTATCCAGCATAACATTGAATGCTGGGGAACAAGTGAGTGCAAGAATTGGATTGGGATTAAAAGACTGTCCCTAAACTAAAGACTTTTGCAGCAATTCTATTGGTTTTATTTCCACAAAATGTAATACACTGATTTTTTTCACTTCGGTTTGATGAGAAAATGACAGATAACCATCAGCCCCGCCATCAATTAAATCCAATAATTGATTTGGATTAGGTCGAGTGTTCTTTTCATACCATTTTGCTTTGGCATCTTCATCCATTGATCGCCACACATCATTAGGCATCAATTCTTTCCAATATTGATTACTTGTCGGTGGAATAGTAATAACGTGACCAGTTGGGGCTGGTTCTATTTTTTTTGGTTTACCATTATTGCGTAGAAGATATTTACAAAAGATTTCTTCTGCATCGTGTGGCAAACGTCCTTTTTTTACCCACACAGGGATACTCACACCAACAACGGTGATAGAATTGCCATTATACAGTGCATATCGTTCCTCTCGGGTGAGAAAAACATTATGTGATATGGTTAGAATTATCGCCATTGTTTTCCATTCGCATAGAAAGGACACATATTTTTCCAATCACAACGTCGGCAATGTTCCCCGACTTTGCCTCGGGCTTCATCGGGGGGCATTGCCTCTATTTGTTGATGAGTCTTCAACAAATGCTGTTCCACGTCCAGCAGCGACTGTTGGCCAAATCTGGCTCCTATGAGATCACCTCCCTCAAGATAATAAAGGGCTGCTTGGATATTCTCAGCGGGAACATTAAACTTCTTTTGTACAACTCTTGCATAACAACGCAACTGAATATCTTTTGTTATTGTCTGTGGAGTTTTTCTCCACATGCCTTTTTTGGTGGTTTTATAGTCAACAATCCAAAACTTATTGTCTTTTTCAATTAATCTGTCAATTACTCCCGTGATTAGCTTGTTATTGGGAGGATCAAGGTCATAAGTAAACGCAAATTCCGTTTCCCCTGTAGTGCCCAGAATTTTAGTTATTTTTTCAATAGACCGCAAATGCCCAGGCATACGATCCTTATATTCTGGTGGAATTGGTGGACAATAAGATTTCTTACCAAATCTTTCTTCAATAGGAGTCTGTCCAGATAATATTTCCTTTGTTACTTCATTTAATGGTGTTTCGCCCTTGCGTTGCACATATATTTCTGCAATACGGTGAACTACCTTTCCGTACACAAAGTAAAAAGGTTCTGACACAGGAGAAGGTAGTTTTAGGTGATAACGACACTTATAAGAAAAAGGACATTGGTGGAAACAATCCGATCTACTGACGCTAATATGTTCTATATTCATTTAATTTCCTTTATAACAAATTTGTTTATTGATTTCAAGTAATTTTCAATATCTTTTAAATAATATCTTCTGTGCCCGCCCATAGTTTTCATGCTCATTAGTTTGCCAGAAAGCTCCCAATTACGAAGTGTATTGGTGGATACTCCAAGCATATCAGCCGCTTCTTTGGGAGAAATAAATTCACTCATATCTTAAATTTCCTCAAAAATTGAAATTTCCAATACTATATAATAGTATGAGAAAATTAAATTACGAATATGTTAAAAAATATTTTGAAGAACAAGGATGCGTATTATTAGAACAAGAATATTTCGAAGCCCATGCCCACATGCAATATATTTGCAGTTGTGGTTGCCAATCATCTATAACATGGGCAAACTTCAACAGCGGCTACAGATGTAAATCATGCGGTCATAAAAGATCAGCAGAGAAATATCGTCTCTCTCAAGAATATATTTTGCAATATTTTAAAGATCGTGGATGTGTATTACTAGAAGAATATATTGACGCAAACAAACCAATGCAATATATTTGCAGTTGTGGGAATAAGGACAAAATACGATTTTCTAAATTTAAACAAGGACAAAGATGCCGAACATGTAAATATGAAAAAATCAGAGAGAAAATGAAGCAACGCAAGGGTACTTCAAATCCAAGGTGGAATCCAAACCGTGAATATGTACAATTGAATAAATTAATGCACATAAAATTCAGAAGTATGGTAGCAAATATATTGGACGCTACCGACAAGAGAAAGAATTGCAAAAGTGCGGAATTGTTGGGTTATACTAGACTGGAATTACAGGAACACCTGATGCGACACCCTAATTGGGATAATATTAGGCATCATAAGTGGTCAATAGATCACATTTTCCCAATCAAGGCATTTTTAGAACACGGAATAACTGATCTAAAAATAATTAATTGTCTCGAAAATCTGCGACCTATGTTGTGCAAGGAAAACATATCTAAATCTTCTAAGTATAACAAGGAAGATTTTCGATTTTGGCTAGCCACAAAGGGAATTGAAAATGCGGTCTACTAATCAACACTATATAACAAAATCATATTTAAACAACTTTTGCCATCCTTCAATTGGGCAACATGCCCTCTATCCTTATCGTAAGAACGGCGGGGCATGTAAACCAAGAGGAACAAAACAGCTAGGAAGTGCTATTGATTTTTATGTCCAACGGATTAATGGTGAGTTAAATAATCAGTTAGATGAAATGAGAGAGATAAGTGAACGTCTTTTGTTTTGCAAGGATAAAAGTCATCCAAGTCCACTAACCAAGTGTGTGAAAGATACTGAGAAATCTTTTGTTCCTGACGATGAAGCGAAAGAGCATTTTGCTGGTGCTGCTGCCTTTTTGCACTGCGGATCACCAGTTCAAGTTCATAATTCGGCAATGACTGGGCTATGGGCGATGCAAGTAGAGATATTTAACAGAATAAACGCACCAGAAACGTTGGAATTTTATAAAGAGCGGTTTGGAGATGCGGCGGAAGCACAGAGAGACAAAGACCGTAAAGAATTGTTGGCAGGGGAACTTGTTATTGATGTTGGCAACGAAAATCACAAACAACTTGGTTTTGAATCATTCCAATACCAAGAATTATGGATGGATTTTATGTGTGCTATGAGTTTGACTATTATGCACAGCCATCATTTTTTTATTACAAGCGACAATCCAGTTATTTTGTTTTCTCGATCAAAAAAAGGAATTGATAATGTGGGACTAAAAATGAGAGATGCCGAGATTTGGTTCCCAATTTCTTGGAACAAAGGGCTGCTCTGGAGGTGGGGCAAACATCCAACGCACCATCAGACAGGATATTCTGAAAATTGCGTCCTTAACCGAAGGGAAATTGATGGATGTTATAAATTTGTTTATTCGCCTTTGCAGTCGGATTGGTTGGAAAAAACTTCTCACCAGACCAATTTTAATCCTTTGATTGGATATTATGGATGTTTAAATAATTTCTTTTCTCATGCAAAGCCGTGTTATGACGCTCAAACTGGTGAGTTATTAGATGGAGAAATAATAGAGGTATTCGCAGCGTTAAAGCACGCTAATAAACCAGATATTTTGGGCATTTAATTTTTTGTGAATACAATATATAATTTATGCAATTTAAGGAATGGCTAGCTCGAAAAACTTATTATCATGGTAGTTTTGACAAACTGCCAAATGGCACTATTTTAAGGCCCAACCCCAATTACGTTCAGCACTGGGGCAAAAATTCATTTTATCAAATTTTAGAAAAACACCGCCCACCCAATATGATTTCTCACAAAAACGCTGTGTTTATGTGCGACAATTCAGATGATGTAGGGTTGGCAGGCGGTGCAGAACGTTTTATTTATGCTGTTCAGCCCCTTGGACCTGTTCAAAAACATGATCTCAATTGGTCGAGCGAAATCAGCATGCTAACAGATATGTTGGCAAATGGAGAAGAAACTGATAAGGATTCTTTAAAAAGAGCAGCCGCCCATTATTGGCGTGGTGATCCACACCCCAACGAATCCGTCTGGGAATATCTCACAACCTACGCTGTTATTGTTGATTTAGTTGAAGAAGAATGATATAATGTGCGTATGAAAATCTCTGCCGATAAGTTTATTGATTGGGCCGAAAGTCGCTTTGATTCTGTGCTGGTGCATGGAAATGAAGTCAAGTTAAATTCTATTTTCACGGATGACACCCACCACAAGCTTTGGTGCAACACCAACGGTGGCAAAAAAGGGCAACCGCCCTGCTTCCAATGCTGGAAAACCGGCAACAAAGGGTCGTTAATAAGTCTGGTTTGCTTAGTGGACAATTGTGACTATGAAACTGCTCTTGAAGCTCTGGGTGGCGAAAACATTGTTCTTCTCAACCTTGAGAGAAAACTAAAAGAATTTTTTGATAATAAAAACAAAAAACCGGAGGAAGAACAAGAGGAAGAAGTTTCCAACACTCTGGCTCTGCCGCCTTTCAGTAGTTTAATTACAGAATTGCCGGTTTACAACTTCCATCGAGTACAAGCAGAGGTTTATTTGTTTGATCGTAGATTGCCAATAGAAGGATTATATGTGACCACAGGGGGTGGGCAATACAGGCAACGTGTGGTAATTCCTTATTATGACCGCAATGGCATTTTAATTTATTTCAACGCACGATACATTGGTAAATTACCAAACGTCAACAAATATTTAGGACCAGACAAAAAAACAGGAGTCGGAAAAGAAGATGTAATTTACATGCCTAAATGGCCTTCATTTGGTTCTAAGGTTTATTTAACCGAAGGGGAGTTTGACGCACTCTCTATTTGGCAGAGTGGCAAGGGAGAATTATATGCTGGGGCTTTTGGTGGCAAAAATCTTTCCGAGAAACAGGTAGAAATGATACGTCATTATTTGCCTGTTTTATGCCTAGATACAGACAAGGCTGGCAAAAGTGGTTTAACCAAAATGGCAATGATTTTACGATCCAAGGGGTTGACACCCACATTTGTTCGACCGCCAGCAATCTATAAAGACTGGAACGCTATGTTGCAAAAAATAGGATCAGAGGCTTTGGTGTTTTACATTCGATCAAAAGAAAAGCCTTTAGATGATGCCGCTTTGATGCGATTATTGGCCTAACGCAAAGACATAGAAAATGCCGATTGGCCATTTTTTTGACCAAGGAACGTTGGTATTCTGGTGCTACGTTCTTCTCGCTCAAGTTTGTGAATTGCTGCCCAGAGAACATCTTTAAATTCTGGGGTAGCTCGCTCAAGTGCTTCGTCTACACTTTTCCACGCACTGTCTGTTTTTGCATTTGCTGCAACGGCATACTCCAATTTTCCTTTTGAATCTCTTCGTATTATATAAAATGTTTTTCCGCTTAAAAAAGAGGTTTCCGTCTGTTCGTTTATTAGTTTTTCTAAAAACTCAAAGAATGTAAGCATTATGATTTTATATATGAATACAACTCTAATAATTGCATGAAAAACATAGAGTATTTTGTGGGTAAAATCTGTTCTGTTTTTACAACACCCCTCAACAGAGATTTCAAATTAGAAGGACCAAACAGCCTTGAGCAATTATTGCACTATTTTTTAGGAACAATCGATTCAGTAGACGATCAGGGAATATTATTGTCACAACGCAATGGACGCAAAGCATATGTGTTCAAAAGCCACTTGGTTGCCATTGCTGAAGAAGAGGTGCTTGATCCTGACAATCCAGAAGACGCAAAAATTATCAGAGAAATGAAGCCCTTGTCAGGCAAAAAATTGCCGCAGTCTTTGGTGCCAACGGAAATACCCGTGCCCAAAAAAGAAATCACGGAGATAAAAGTGCCCAGTTTGTTGAATATTGATTCGATGGCTGCTATTGCCGATAACCTTAAAAAGAACTTTGGTCAAAATGTTTGAGCTTGAAAAACAAAAAATATATTTGCAGGATTGCCGCAACTTATCCGATCTAGTGCCCAAATCAATAGATTTCATCTTTACAAGTCCACCTTATTGGAATTTAAAAAAGTATGGTGGTCCCAATTCTATTGGTGAGTCAGAATATGAGCAGTATCTTGATGATATGAATGTGGTGTGGAATGAGTGTTATCGTGTATCCAAGCCCACGGCAGTATTAGTAATCAATGCAAACATTCGTCGTCATGAACGTAAATTATATCCTATTCCATTTGACATAGTTGCAAGAATGAAAGGGTGGACATTATGGGATGTGAATATATGGTTCGTTCCAAATGCTCGCACACAATGCAAGACTTATATGGAAAGGCTACTAGACAATAAGTTTGAACACATTCTTGTTTTCACCAAAGATAATAATCAAGATTATCATTTTTCCAAACCAAGAATTGCACAAAAGGAATATCGCATTCGCAAACGATTTGGAAAAGAATACATAGAATATGATCGTAGGGAAAACAAAAAAAACAAGAATGGGAGATGTGTTGGAAATGTTATCCGCATACCTGCTTATCGTCCACCTCCCATCAAGCAAATGAATTATCATGTCGCTGCTTTCCCAGAAGACTTAGCTGCTTTCTACATACAGCTTTATACAAAGGAAAACGATGTGGTTTTGGACCCATTTGTGGGCTCAGGTACGGTATTAAAGGTGTGTAGGACAATGAATCGCAATGGTGTTGGGTATGAAATCAACACCAATTACGAAGATTTGATAAGAAATAGGATTATGGAAAAATTTACTGTTCCTAATTGGGAGGAATTGAATATTTTAACATAAATAGACATATGGACAATAAAATGAAATTTTCACAATGGGCGAACCTTTCTCCCCACAAAAACCTGAAATTCCACAAATTCTGTCAATTTAAGGAATTAGACGAAGACACTTTAACAGAGATGGCACGCCTCAGGATTACCCAGGGGATAGAACGCCCAGAATTTAGGAAAGTTCCATATCTTCTTGATGGATTTGTGATTTTCTGTTTATCACAACTACCGCAGTCGCTATGGTCTGAGGCGTTGACTTATTTACATGATTGGGGAATATACAAGGTTCAGCAAGAAATGAAAAATGCTGGTATTCAGCCTCTTATGCGTGGAGAAACGTCCTATCTTGGTATCACAGGTGGAACACCAGAAGAAAAAGCAAAATATGATGAAGTACGCACTTATTTGCTGAGGAAAAAACCATATGATTTCATTACATTATCAGGACACACATTTCTTGTTGTTAGTCCAAATAATTATCATCCTATTGCCTATATGTATATGAAAATAGACAATAGTGCCAACGATGAGGTGTTACAACACCAAGAAAGTCTCAGCAAAACAGACAGAATGGAATATGAGAAGGCAGGACATGGGCTGCATAGTGGGTTTTTAAATTCCTTCGATCCCCCCGAAAATAAAGATGGCACATACATACACCACGTATGGACAGGTTATAGAGGTTTAAATCAAGGGTCGGCTTCCAAGTGGTTGTCTCGATATTATGATAATTTGCATTGGTATCATATGGCATCTAATCAAGATATAGACGATCCAAACAAAGTACAAAAGAGAAGAGATCAATACGAAGCCATCAAAAAAGACCCGTTATTACTTCATCCGAGAATAAAACAATCGGGGGCCACGCCCAGAAGAGAATCAGCATTGCCCATTCTTTCTGGAGGTATGTTGCAAAAAGATGTGGGAAAACTGAATGCTTATAGGAATGCCGTTGTCAATAATTCGATGAGTCAAAAGATGCGTGAAAAATGGCAAATAGTAACCTCCCCAGAGGGACGTACCAACATAGAAATAGGTATAGCTGCGGGCCATAATCATGTGTTTAACACCTTTGAAATTCCGTTGCAAAAAGCCGCTCAAATTAAACAACTTTTGCAAAACCCAGAACTTACAACGCTTGCTACGAACGCAGGTAGTTATTCAACTTCAGAATATATTGCAGAAAAAGTTGGAATCGAAGGAAAGAAAGTTGGCAATTTCACCTATACTCCAAAACAAATTATTGATGCGATTGCAGCCGATACCAAAAAGTTCGATGCTTGCGTATATCCATATTGGGATTCAGCAGGCAAATTACACAGCAATTCCACAGAAGGGCAGCATCCATATGTTCAAACCAAAATTAAGGTGGCTCCCGAAAAGTTTATTCCAAAAGAATCCTACATGCAGCAGCACACACACCAATTGTTAGCTACAGTAGCAGAAGAGATGATAGATTCTTATAAAAAAGCTATAGACGGCAATGAAAATGAAGCTTCGGAAACAAGAGTTAACCGACAGAAGTTTTTAATGCTTTTCAGAAACGCAGATATTAAGCCAGAAGCATCAGAAAACGGAGAGTACAGTCAAGATTTTCCAGCAGCCATCAGAAACTATGCCCAACAACTAAGAAATGCTGAGCCTAGAATTATGTGGCCAAAAGAATATGTCACACAAGAGCTTACAAATGCTGGCTACAATTTGTATGCATATAAAGCTAAAAATAAGGAACTTAAAACAGAAGCACAAGAAGAACCACAAGAACAAGAACCACAAGATATACAACAACCTAAACGAATTCAAAACAAGTTAAAGAAAGACCCATCAGAAAAGAGAAAAAATAAAGATTGGACTCCGCTTATTGATGGTATGGAAACAGCTTTGTTGGCCAAATCATTTAAGTATTGGTTGCAGTATTTAAGGGGACGAAAACAAGGAGAGTTTAACATGTCCGTACCTGCCCCAATGGCAGAACTCCCAAATAGCTTAAGTCAAGTTACTGAATTATTACAAGAGTTTATTGATTTTAACAACAAAAAATCAAATCATATTATACAGAACACTAAAACCGCCAATGAATTTGATTATTCTTTAAACTTTATACATGACAAAGGAGAGGAGTATGTGTCCTCTGGATGGGATACGCAACGTGGCGATCCTCTCACTATTTATGGTGATGATGAGGACTATGCCGATCTTCTCAAAGTTTGCGATGAAACTTGGGTTATTCTCAAAGCTATGGCAGCCGTTAAAGGCTTTTTAATAGGAAGTTTACGAGACCAAAAGCTACAAGAGGAAGGACAAAATTCACAAAGCAAACTAACATCTATGCTACATCCTGACAACAGAAACATTCTTATAGCATTAGATGATGAGGTGGCAAGCGAAGCATTGTCTGAATTCAAACATACAAAAATAGGAATAAAGCCAGTGTTTAATTACCTGAGACTGAGAAGGAAGCTCATAAAAGAGGGAGGAAAAATCGATCAAGCAACCGGCGATTTAGAGAATGTTAGAAGAAAAAATCCGCTTGTTCAACATTTTGAAAAAGCCCAAACAGAATTTTTAACAGTATTACACGATAATGTTCAAAATTATGTAAAACGATTGTGGCAATTGGATTTAGGATACGGCTCCAGAAGAACAGTGGGAAGAGGCCCAAAAACACAGCAAGGTGGCGAAATGTTTGATATAGGTGGGGGCAAAAAAGTAAGTGGCAAATCTAGTGAGCAAGAACAATTGGAATCTAGATATGGGGCGGCAGTAGCGTTTTTAATGGAGCCGAAAAAAGACCGATCTTTGCCGGAAAGAGGGAAAGAAATCGAAGGTCAAATATTTAGTACAAGTCTGCGACGACAAAAGGCAGAATCTGATGAACATATTAGAAAAGTACAAAATGGATTGTTGCAAATAGAAAAAGCAACAGGGGTGAGAGTTGATCGCAAAACGCCTGGATTTATAGATGAGGTTATGAGACTTGTTCAAGCTATGCATACTTCAAGGCAAAAATCACTCAGCTACGTTGTTGAGGTTGCCGAACGTGAAAAATATCATGCGTTACAAAACTCGCCAAAATTCAAAAGTATGTCCCCCGATCAGGTTGAGGAGGAAGTTAAGGCATATGGACGACTCAAAGCCAAAATGTTTATGGATCAATTAGATCAAATACATACTCTTTGCCCAACTATCGATATAGTAGCACAAAAAATGGGAGATAGATGGAGGGTATTAAACAGAGCCTCAAGACAAATTTTGGCAAATATGCAATATACAATTGAGAAAAATTTCTTTGATGGACAAGGAAATCTCAAACCAATGGCAGAAAAGGGTTTTAAAGCATATTTGAAAACCTTATCTGAAGTTTCAAATTATGCACTAACAGGTAATACTCCATCCTATAATCCAAAGTATACCGAAATAACTGATGCCATCGATGAAATCACAGAAGAAATTGAAAAAGCTCAAAAGGCAAAGAATGTCTCAGAAGATCAAAAAGTGCCATTTAGATTGGGCTTGCGTAGATTTACTGCCCTTTTCTATAGTGTTCTTAGACAACATACCACGACTATTGCCGATTCCAGAAAAGACACCATAGAAACAGATTTAAAATCTCTTGCTGATGATAGGGTTTTATCTGTGGATAAAGGCTGGTTAGGCACTGCCGAAAAGGTATTGGAAACTAAAAATCATTATGACCAGCCTATTCCTGCTGATTTATTTGCAAAATACGCAGCAAACATACAGAGGGCTGTAAGTATTGCTAAACAACGAGTTGCTTAGTCGGAATAACTGCCATCGTCGTCTTCATATGAAAGAGAGGAAGTTGCCGCCTCTGGCTCCCACAGATCAGCATCCTCTGGCTTTGGTGGCGAAAAGCCCCTGGATGGTTTGTTGTTACCCTGCTCGCTCAGATATAGTGCAGCAGCATTTTCATTATCAAAATGTCTAACAAAATCAGTCCAGGGTCGGCCTTTGACTTCTTTACCAATTAAATTGCTAATTTTGGTAACAACTTCTTTGTTGTTAGTGTAATCTGTGTGTCCAAACCACCCTTTGTTAAAGGTTAAAAACAAATTGGTAAGACCTTCTACTTCATCTGTGAATTTATTTCCAGCTTGGTCTTGCCACTGCTTTAATAAAGCTTCCTGAGCATTTGGAAACTTCTTATAAATACCAGATGGCTTTTTAGCCCATGAAAACCATGTCCAAGGATCAAATGGTTGCAGGTCTTCCCACCGCAGGTGATCCATCATATCTTCTAAAATATCCTTATGTTTTTCAGTGGGGTTTTCAATAATGGGCAATACTGCTTTTTTCTTTTTTGTAACTTCGGGCTTATTTTTTACTGAAGGCCAATCCTCAGGCGGAATTACTGGTTCGTCTTTATCTGTAGGTGCGACTTCTTTATCTGTAGGTGCGACTTCTTTATCTGTAGGTGCGACTTCCCTATCTGTAGGTGCGACTTCTTTATGCTTGTCTGTTGGCATTAAATCACTACCAAAACGATTGAACAGAGGCACTTGTTTGTGAGTTGCCCATTTTGTGGAAGCTTCTAAATCACCTGCTGTAAAGCCTAAATCATGGGCTTGTTTCAAGAAGCTTAAAACTAATTTAGCCACTTCTTCTTTAGCCTTAGTAAATGCACTAACCACTTCTTGGGTGGCCTCTTCTATTACAAAATAATAATCAGCAAGATTGTTTGCTGATTCTTTCAAATCAAGATATTCTTTTAGTGTCAAACGAGGTAGTGGCCCCTCATTTGCATATTTCCAAGCCGGGTCTTCAGGATTGGTTCCCCTCCACACTCTAGAAGCCAGTCCTTTTAACCCCTGATATGTCCACGTATCACGCCAACGTGGCACCTTCCTGCCCATAGCGGCTGTAGCGGCTGTGGGAGACTCTGTGGGAGATTCTGTAGAAGGAGTTGTTGTATGAGGCTCTGGTGTTGCCGAAGCAGCAGGCGGCGTTGTAGACACTGGTGCAGCAGTAGGTGTTGAAGCAGCAGGAATTGGAGCAGCAGATACTGGTGGTGTCTCTGGCTCCAATTCCCCTAAGCGTTTATACAACCTGTCAAAAATATCATCTAATTTTGTTTTATAGTCTTGTTGCAGGGTGTCAAAACTCTTCTGCAACTCGGCTTTTGTAGGCTGTGGCATAATATCTCCGTTTTATTTTATATATGTTGGAGATTCTACTCTTCTCTCGGCAAAAAATTGTGTATTTTCTTCAAAGACATCAAACAGGCATCAAAACGATGAAAATCACTGTTTAAATACGCCATTTGATCGTCTTCAAAGTTTCTCTCATCCTCAAGAGGCACCTGAAACACAAATGTAGATTTATCCCTTTTGCCGATTACTTTGTAACCAAGCATCAAAAGATAGGCCCCTGCTCCCAGGTCTTCGATTTCTTTTCGTACAGTTTCTTCAATCGATACTTCTTTTCGTTCCATTATTCTTCCTTTTTATTAAGTGTTTCATCTACTAATTTTTGATGTTGTTCCAAATATTCTTTTATTGGGCTTTGGTGTCTGTCTGCCCATCCGAATATCTCATTAATTAGTTTTGTGTGCTGAGCCAAATAATATGTTATTGGCTCTTTCGCTTTCGATTCTTCCTGCTTCTCTTTTTCATAAAGATCAGCATGTGCATATAGTTTGAAATATGCAGAGCTTTTCAACACCATTTCATCATGATCGTTTTTAACAAGATACAGTATCGTATGATTAGCAACGAATGTTGGCATTACTATACGATCATTATCTTCTGTTTCTTTTATGGCGACACTTCTGCCGCTCGCAAGAGTAGCATATTCGACCTCAACCTTCGGCTCAGTAACAGTGGTTTCACTCATGACTTCACTATAAACTGGATATTCCTTACCAACTGTAAATCCTTCCGTTTGTTTATCAGTTGTCATGAATGGGGGATCAAAAGTTTCATATTTAATAGGTTTTTGTTCTGTTGCCATAAGCACTGGGACGAAGACTCGTGTTGTTTGCTTAAGCCATTCATCAAAGCACTCTCGTCGTTCTAGGGTTTTATCCCACGCAAAAATGGGATTTTGTTCTTGTCTTGGATTATCCATTTGTGTGATCCCTTCTTAGTAATTCTCGTACTCGGCGTTGCAATATGGACGAAAGTCCTTTTAGCTCACCTAATTCTTTATCTAGTTCCTTTAATTGCTTGGTTAAATTTAGCGTTTCAGGTAAACCAGACAAAACTCTCCAAACTGGCAACATTGCCATATACTCTTCAAATGGCATATGATTTGTGAGTTTTTTGTATTCTTCACGCAAATTAAATGTCGCAACTGGCAAATCTTTTTCCATCATGTGTTCGTATCGATTCCATATATTTCCTTTTAAATAGAAATATATTGAGTCAATGCAAACCATCTCGCCATCATCATTAATGGTGCGGTATTGAATACCTTTAAAAGCACGATTTTTTGTTGTGCCCATGTAATATAAACTAGAAATAAGTTTTTCTTCATAAATGGGATATTCTTTACCAACCGTGAACATTGCTGTTTCTAACGCTTCTTGTTCCGTGATTGCAAAAGGCGGATCAAAAACCTCATGTTTCAGGGGTTTTTCTGATTCTGTCTTATCTTGTCTCGGATCATCCATTGTATACCTTTCATTAAGATTTATCTGCCGCTTCGGCTGCCAGCAAGCATCCTCTGGCCACACTGTACAACGGGTCTTTTGGCTTAATGACGTTTCCAACATCCATTGGTAAATGAGATTTTTCTAAGATTTCTTTAAACAAATTCTCAAAACCTGTGGGCATTGCAGTTCCGCCAGAAATCACTATGTCTATAGGAGTATCACTTCTGGCTTTGTTGCCAACATCTTCTAAACCTTTTTTGATGCCATTAATTGTTTTTTGTACCATAATCTCATACTGGGACTTGATAGCCCGTTGTACCAGAGAATCCGAAGGTTGGCTTAAATCCAACTTCAACTTCTCCTTATTAATATACGTAGGAGATTCGCCTGTAGCCTTAGCTGCTTGTTTATCAATCCAATCACCGGCATTAACAACGCTAAAAGAAAAAATTGGATTCCCAAACATAGCATAGCAAATATTACACATTCCTGCACCGAATGAAATTCCCATGCCAGTCCACTGCTTTTGTGCTAATTCAGCATAAATTAGTGCCAAGCCTTCATTTATTGGGAATGATTTCACTTTGTAACCAGATTCATCTTGGAACGCTTTAAAAATGGCTTCAACAACTTTGGAGTGATAATCAGCATCTGTGTCTTCATTTAAAGCATTTGCCGGAACAGAATAATATAAAGTTTCATTTTGTCGAGATACATTACCCAGCAAACTATGCACCATAATATTCATAATTTGTTGAGCATGTTTTTCTTTGGGATTTAGACAACCATCTTTCATTGGTCGTTTAAGCTCAATCTGATTCATTGTATAAGCCATTTGAATTGCAGATTCACCTAAAGCATAAGCAATGCCAGCATCTTTTCTTTCGACAAGAGGCACGCCCGCATCCTTCATCATATTAAACACAAATCGATTTTCATTTACGGGCATTTCTAAGAAAGCATTGACTTCTTTCTTGTAAACAAAATTGCCTTCTTTATCTCTTTGGCAAATAACCAAGTTATATGTGCCGATATCTGCTCCAATTGCCATTTATTTCTCTTCCTTTCCAAATTTAAGTTTTTGCCCTGTTGTGAAATCAGGAATAGCCCAATCTATAGATTCATCAATCTTGTCATCAGAGGCTTTGACAGTAACACCATGTTCATTCACATTAATGTCCAATTGGATATTAATTTGAATTTTGCATTCTCCATCCTTGGTTATGACTTTAGCCTCTTGTTTTACAAGTTTCTGTACCATTGGACCTCTTTGTAATATAGTGTGTTATTGCTAAAAAATGACATGATTAGGCGGCCATCTTTTAAACATACGATCTATACCATCTACAATCATATTGACTGTAATTTCCGTTAAACAGGGCTTAAACATAATGTTTGATTTGGGGCAAATAGGATAATTATAACATGGCCCACAATCCCAATTGCCGTTATCTCTGTGTTTTTGAACTAATTCATGTTTGTAATATTTGCCATACACCTTACCATCAGCAAAGGTGAATATTCCAAGCATTGGTTTTTGCAAGCCTCCCGACAAATGAAAGTGACTTGTATCTACCGAAATGACGTAATCCACAGCATTGACCAGCCCAAATAATTTATGGACATTGCCATTGGTTTCAGTAATGGTGGGAACATCCATTTTTTGAAGCTGAGGAATGGTAGTTATGTGGCTTGCTATAACACAACAATTTCTAGACCTTAGGGCGGTAACCACCCCTTCCATTTGTTGATCTGTTAAATTTTTCATTTGCATGGCAGAAACAGGACACAATAAAACAACAGGTCCGGTTTTTCTAAAATCTCGAACTAAATCCTGTCCATATTTCAAGCCTACTGGATCAATATTGATATGCATGTTATGTTCTGTGAGTTCTACACCGCAGTGATTAGCCCAAATATCACTCCTGTGCAGCCCCGATAGGGGGGCCATGCTCATTTCATAACGAACACAAGCAGAAGTTGTATTGTATGAAACATTAAACTGAGATATATCTACCTTATTATTATCAACTAATTCATCAATATATGGATGATCTTTCAATGCATCAAAATAACGAGGCGGCACGGCAAGTGTAATTTTTATGTTTGGGTCTATTTTTTTGAAGTCTTCAAACATCATCCGATGCATAAGAATGTCCCCTAATCCCCCCGCTGCTCGCAAAATTAGTATTTTGTCTTTGCGGTCATAGAAATCCCGCAAAGAAAGGGAGGCATTGGAGACAAATTTCTTGTTGCTTTTAAATAATACTTTTTTTACCATAACTTAATAGAAAAAGGTCGTTTGATTTCTCAAACGACCTTTTTTATTTATTTATAGAACAACTAATTAGCTGTTGCAAGGCGATTGAATTGAGCACAAAACCTCAACCGTAATCGATGCAGCACCCGATGCAGTGTTGTCACACTCAACTTTCCAAACTTTCAAATCACCAGCATTGAAAATTTGGCTTGTGGCTGGCTCCAATGTGAAGATTGCAGTGGCTACGCCATTGAGCTTCACACTAACAGCGGTGGCACCTGGATTGCTAATTTGCACAAAGGTGGCATATCCACCAGCCCCGGTTGCTGTTAGAAGGTTTAATGAGTTAGCGGCATATGTAGAACCACCAGCACATACAATCGATCCAACATATGGGAATGTGTTTTCATCAGCAACGTCAGAAAATACGCTACCATCGTCAGTTGTGCATGTTAAAATAGCGTCTTCAAGGGATACTTGAGGATAGCAAAATCTCTTGTAGTAGTTGCAATCTTGGAATGTGTCACCATCCTTCAATTTGCGATTAATTTTGCCCGGACCCATAATATACACAGTACGCTGCTTGCTGGTAGCGACTTGTGTTCCAGCATGGGTAGCATCAAATTGCTTGTCCAAAAGACCTTGTGCTGAATTGTTCAAATTTACTGTAAAAAGACTCATGAGAATTATCTCCTAAAAAAAATATTGTAATGCAGTTTCAAAGTTATATATGCTTGACATCATTAAAATATTTCACCACTTGGAAATAACCTCTTGTAGAGTTCCGTCCCCAACCCAGTTGGCACAAGGGTGGTTTTGACGCCTTGTATAGCTGCCACAAACAATTGTTCATTTTCCGTTCCTACAACCCAATCCGCTTCAGATACATTCTCGGACACAGAGAATCCTTTGCTGATTACCCATTTTATTAATTTGTCTACATCAGGCATGGATTTTGTGGGCAAATTGGCTTTAGTGCAGATTGCACATATTTTTTTTGTAATGTTTTTTGTTTGTGGTGGCTCCAAAAACTTTAGCGTTAGTTTTGATTCTTGTATCCATTGCCATACTGGATGTGTTTCCAAATCACATCGCAGTTCCCTTAAATAAGCCACTTCTTTTTTTCTGTCCCCTATTTCCGATGCAAAAATTATCTTGGTATTATCAGGAATAAAACATCGGCAATCATCACTGCAAGAAATATAAAGTTCTAAGCCGGGCAATTCCTTTTCGATTGCTGAGCGTAAATATAAGAGTTGCAAAACATATTCCCTACAGGGTCCATAATATGCTACACAATACCTGTTTTTGATTTTGCTATAAGAAGGAAATGCAAGTGCCATGACAAATAATGATTGTTTAGAAATTAAAGATACTATAAACGCTTTTACAGCACAATTTGGCAAACTAGATACTCATACAATGCTGGCATTGGAAGTATTGTTTAATTTAATCTATTTGAGTAATAAGAAAGAAAATAATGGGAAAAATATACCTTTATCTGGGCAAGCGAGACAAAAAAGGAATTAAAGTATTGACAGTTTTTCCTGGCAAAGAATTAAGCCGAGCAAAAGTTGATAATATTAAATCCTTACATCTACCACCAGACATAGAGCTTGCATTGCAAAAAACCATTCAAGAACATCGATTTTTATGGGAAATATGGATTGAAGAAGCTGCTGATTTTAATGATTTGAAAACCAAGTTAGAAAAAAGAGGATACAGAAATATACCCATTCATGCAGAGCAATTAAATCCATTGAAGCAATTCTATAACACTACAAAAACAGCCCCTCAGCCTGATATTTCTGCACTTAGAAGTAAAAGCAGAACAATGCTCGAAAGAAATAGTAAAAAGAATTTAACGTCTTCGAATGCAAACTTTGGGAATAGAAAAAGAACCACTGGTGGTTTCAATCACTAAGTGTTTGCCATCAATATCAATAATTTTGCCACCTGTCTTGACAAAATCTTTTACCAATTCTTCTAAATTGCCTTCTCGGACACACATCTTGGGGGCTAATTTACTTTTTGGAATACCTGAATCAACAGTTGCCCCAATGACATATGATGAGGGAAGATTAGTAGCAAATCCTGTTTGTTGTTTCATCCAGCGTTTAAAATCATCAAGAGAAAATATGTTATCCATCCTTAAAAAACTCCACTAATTGTTCTGGTTTTATATATGTGGAATGGTTCAAATTTTTTCCACTAGAACAATTTACCACTTCAATGCCTGCTTTTTGCAACCAAAACAAGTTTCCATCTATAACGTTTTGAGAGACAATTTGCTGCGGATAAGTCCATAGTCCGTTTTCCAATTGTTGGCTTGCAGGTCTGGGTTTTTCAAATGAGTCATCACAACAAAACAGGGCCAGTTTACGCACGCCCATGCGATACGCCAATCCAATAGCCGCACAGATAGGATTGCGATAATCATCTATTGAGAAATCAGCCGTATTAGATATTCCTGAATATCGCACATCGTTGACTGGATAATATAAAGTTGTGCTACCTTTATATTTTTCTATAAATTCTGTATTAGTTCTGCTGGAGGCAATACACAATGGATAGTAGGCATGTTTTGATGGCAAAAATCTTCCGCACTCAGGATATGGGTTATTGACAACATACCAAGTAATTGCTCTTTGTAATTCAATGGGACAACTTTTGCCCACAAGTTGCCAATTTGCTAATGCTCCATTAGTGGCAAAAATAGCCACGTCCTTAAAAGGTAGCTGAGCTAAAACCTTTTGCTTTTCGGCAAAGTCATACCCATCAGATATTATCACTGCTTTGGTAACTGTAGATGTGATCTCTATGGGCTGTAATTTCTTTTTTAGATTCTTAAATTCATTATTTAAGAATGTGTTATAAGAGGATGTAGACAAACCATAATTTAAGTCCAAAGGATTAGATTCTATAGCAAAATTACGCACCCAAATATTATCTTCTGTAAGATAGTATTCATTTGTGTGGGTCTTCTTAATTCTTCGTGGAGGCATGTAATAGATTAGTAAAAAACTATCTCTTTGGACAGGGAATTATCGCAAAGCAAGGCGGATCATCAGCATCAGAGTCAGCTAATTTCCCAAGATCAAAATGCACTGGAATAGGTCCACCCCTGTATACAAGTGGTACTTCGAGATTTTCTGGAATCTTTAAATAAATTTCACTGGGCAATTGTCCCTTTAATTCAATTGCAGAAGGGATGCCAGTTACTTGAATAGTGTCAGGAATATCTGATGCGTCTATCATAATAATTGATGGCAAATTCATTGGTTGTAAAGCAATAGTCGTAGGCAAGGCTGAGCTATCAATTTTAATTACTTGTGGCAACTCTTTTGCGTCCAATCTAATAGAATCTGGTATATTCCCAATAATCTTGATTTCTGTGGGTAGCGGTATTTCTGGTCCTTGTATATTGATAGTTCTGGGAAGATTTGGAGAAACCACTTCAATTACTTGGGGCAAATCATGTTGAAGCGTTATTTGTTTAAATTCCGGCACCATTATTTTAATTTCCGTGGGTATGCCCAGGGCTTGAGGTGTTGGTATTGTAATAACTGGATTGTCTTCAAATGTGTCTAAATTAGCAGCAAATGGTACTGCTACCTTTGTGGGAGCAAAGGCAGCAGGAGCAACACAAGACACCTTGATCGTACAATCACACGCTCCCCAATTTACATTAATAGTCGGTGTAGTGCCCCAATCAACGCTTATGGGGTTAATTGGGGGAACAATCAGCGAGATATTTGAGATTGGTGGAATAATCAGCGAGGGATTTATTATGCTGATTGTGGGAACACTAATGGAAATCGTGGGGAAGCTAATGGAAGCAAACGAAATCGTAGGGAAGCTAATGGAAGCAAACGAAATCGTGGGGAAGCTAATGGAAGCAAACGAAATCGTGGGGAAGCTAATGGAAGCAAACGAAATCGTGGGGAAGCTAATGGAAGCAAACGAAATCGTGGGGAAGCTAATGGAAGCAAACGACACTGTTGGAAATTCAACCGAAGCAAATGAAATAACAGATGGAATAAAACATGATATAATTGAAATAGGACAAATCTCTACACTTATGCTCACGTTGATTGGGGGCATAGAAAAAGAAAAAGCAGGAATAGAAATAGCAGGCATAGAAATGCAAATACTTGGCAAAATAATTTGCGGGAACGTAAGTGTGAGACTTGGTAATTCAAATGAGGGAATGTTGATAGGTGGCAATTCAGGAATTACACACAAAGGAATGCTAAAAGGTGTTGTTGGAGGAATGTCCAAATAACCACCTGTGGTTCGATCTGCGGGTGTTTGAATTGTTAGGCAAGAATCACTTTCTATTGCTACAATTGGATCAATGTTAGCATTGGGCGGATAAGTATGCGTTCCTGTTAGGCTTGTTGATGTACTGCCATCACCAAAGTTTATTGTAACTGTGGTGTAATTTCCAGCAACATCTACTGTATAAGTTGCTTGTGTTTCGCCACACACCACGGCAGGTGCTATATCGAACATTAAAGTAACGTTTGCACAGTTGAAGTCATCAACACAAACGGCCTCATTTTCCAACAACTCCAGATCAGCATTGAGGTCTAGTAGGAAGCTCTCAAGACTCATTATGGCATCTACTAGTTGATTATGATGCTCGGCTATTACATAGCTTCTCACCCATGTGCCAGCAGCATTGAATCTGGTTTGGTTTCCTCCGATATTCCGAGCACAACCTTTTAATTTTATTACTTTGCCATCAATATCTTTGCCTACTGAATCATAATAAAAAAGCTCCCCAGAAATGTTGCCATATCCATTATCGGCCCATATTTCATTTGATGTTATTGCATCTATTTCTATTTCCTCGGCCCAGGGTTGATTATCAACAGACAGCTTTGTTTCTGTGGTGTTGTACACCAAGAACAAGGTTCTGTCGGAATCTAATTTGATCGGATATACAGGAACAGGAGGAAATGCCATATTATTAGTACATACCCATTAAAAATTGAGTTTTTGCTACATCCCATCCAGGTCTTGGCCCAATATTATAAAAAGCCAAGTCTAGACTGCTGAATTTTGTAAAAGCATAAGGGCTATAATCATAACTTAAATAGGCTTGACGATCTCCGTCTGTCGTAGCCAAAAGTGTGTTTGTAAAATTTCCAAATTCAGTAACAGAAGTATCTTGTAGGGATCGGAAGGTAGCTGATGTGGCACTCGCACCTCCTGTTTCCCATGTATTAGAACTTGTGTTATATGCTGAAATATTTCCGCTATTATTAAAGAAAAACAAGCCATCAGATAATGCCACCAATTGTCCTTCTGTTTTAACAGGACCAGTCATATCAGTAAGTTTGGTGATTGTTTGAAATTCATTGCCAAGGGTGCCTTCTGTTTTGTAGAAACTATTTAACCTAAAATAAGCACCCACACTTCCATTTCTGATAAAGTAGCCAGCACTATCCTTCCAAGCGGATCGATAAACAGCAAAATAGCCATTATCGGGAACACCCATTGCAGTATAATGAGACGCATATTCTATTAAATCCTGGGCACCATTTGTATAATTGGATAGCGTCAAAGCATTTTGTGCATAAGTACGAGTAAGAAGGTCATAATCGGTTTTTGTTTGACCAGAGTAATTGTGAAAAGGCACAGTTCCTTGATTATAATCTGCCCCAAATACAAAATAGCTTTTCGTAGGAGAGTTTAAATTAACCCAATTCCAAGATTGACAAATAGGAAGTTGAGCAGCGTAGGTGTCAGCAAATCCATTAAATTCAATTATTTTGATTTCATGATCTGTTGCGAAAGTACCAGGAGGTGGTGTGGCACATCCTTGGCTTGCCCAATAAATATTAGCCGATCCAGCAGACCCTGAAGGAGTGGTATTCGTTGGATTGAATCCAATATTTCGCCTGAATTCCGTTTTGGCTTGCCATTCATTGTTGCTGCCGTCCAAAAAGGTTTCGCTTCTTATAACGTCGAAAGTATTTGTGCCAGTTTTGAATGTTTCGCTAAGTAACCCAAATTCATTGGCTGTGGCATTTCCGCTCTTGGTCAAATAATTTAATGGAGCATAACTAGAATAAGTTATATGATCTGAATCCATTGTCCATAACCAAATATTTTGGCTTTCTACCATGTCAATACAATTGTTGTATTTGGTAATTCTATAAGCTCCGCAAGTAGTATCTGTTCTTAAAATTAAATCATAAATACCACCTATGCTGTAGAGAGCTTGAGCACCACTTTGGCTGGAGTGCGTTAAATCATCTCCTAAAGACCATGTATATTCTTCAATTGGGTCTATGGGTGTAGTACCAATAACTTCTTCTCCCGCATATGTTTTGCCAGTAGCTGGATTAACACCAGTAGGAATCGCCATTGTCACTAAAGTATCTGTTGCTGATCTAATTGTTGGCGATGTTGTATAGGGACCGCCTGTTGGCACACCCGCTGTTACTATCTGCCCCGCAGCAGCCACAAAATCAATAATTGCCTCATCAGGAGCAGCTATACGGGCATTAATAAAGTTTGGCAATATTACTGTATTTGAACCATAGGCATTACTGACAGTAAGAGTGACATCAAAGTGCGATGGTGTTAAATAGGTGTGTGAAATATACTTATCGGTAGTTACAGATATATCAGATATATTAGAAATTCCCGACACATGGGAAATTCCACCATCACCAAAATCCCAAGTATATACAACAGCACCATCTCCTAAACGAAAACTTTCGTCATGAAACACAACGGTAAAAGGCGTCAATCCTATTGTCCGATTAGCAGAAAACCAAGCTTTTGGCGTGAAAACTAGTTTCAGCAAAAAATTTAATCTACCCACAATAGTTTCGCCAAAAGGAGTAGCATCTGTAGTGCCTTTTACACCCACAAAAGTTTCTACTGCAATAATGGCATTTTTTATAACATTGTGGTGCCGATCCATTACATTCATCGTAATGTTGGTGAAATTCTTTGGTTTTAAGACATTGGTAAATTCTGGCAATATTTCCAAATCATTAAAAGTAGTGTCTGTTCTTGATCCATAATAAAAAGAAATAGCTCGTTCATCAATATCGCTGCACTGCTCAGTAAGGGTAATCACACCAGTTGGTGGGAAAAAAACTATTACACCACTATTGTCATATATTGAAATACTGGTATCCCCTGGTTTGTAGTCCTCTGCTAATGTTACTCGCAAAGAGTCATGAACCAAATATAAATTGGTGTCATTATCTAGAGATGTGGGAAAACTACTTGTTACACTTGGTATAGACATTTATAGTACCATCAATTGATCTGTTAAAAATACTCTTTTATACGATTGGTCTGCAAATACACAAATTAGTGTGGGAATATAATTCCCTGGCAAGGCATATATGTGTTCCGCCACATGTACGTTAGGATCATCAATTGTTGTGCTATTTCCATCGCCAAAATCCCAAAATCTCTGCGAAATAGTTCCAGTTGTTTGATCTATAAAAACAAAAGTGGCGGGCACACCCCCGTGTGCAATAGCTGTTTTTTGGGAATAAGCAGGCAAAGAAGGGTTTTTTTGTTGTGTGTAAAAAAAAGACTCAATATATTGGTCATCCACCGTTATGTAGTTATTTTTCGTTACAATACCCTGCCCTCCACTTGATGTAATGATATTTAAAGTTATTGTGTAAGTTCCCTCGGCATTGTAGACATGTGTTATATTTTCCTCTACAGAAGTAGTTCCATCTCCAAAATCCCATAAATAACGAAGAACATTACTGTTAGAAAGATTTTGAAACCTTACTGTCAATGGAGACTTGCCCTGTCTTGGATAAGCTCTAAATAATGGACTGGGAGCTAAGAACTTAGATTCCATTGCTTCCAGTCTGCCATTCAAAGAAGTCTCAGATGGATTTTCTTTGGTGCCTACAAAAGTTTCTATATTAATCATTGCATCTTTTATGGCATTGTGTTGCTCTGCAAAAACAGCACAACTAACAGCCGTGTCCTTTGACCACTGACTTTGGCGAGTGCCACAAAATCCTCTTTGTAAAGATTTAAACACATTTGCTGTGCGTTCTCCATAGTAAACCATTTCGGCAACACCGGGGACTCCAGGCACACCAGAGGTATTTAGCAAATCAGGAGTTTCCTCAAAAGCTGGCACCTTTGCATTGGCTGGACCTATTCTTAATAACCCCTTGGCCGGAAAAGATGTGGCATCTTCCACCACAATATAAGTGCTATTTAATGGAAGCGTTAGTTTTAAAGTGGTTGCTGCGTTATTTTTAACCTCATAAAGCGTATCTTTAGTATCAACTGTTTCTGGAAAAACAGACAAATCCCCCGCTTGATAAGAATCGTCTAATGATGATATTCTGCTACTCACTTTTAATTTCCATTTGTTTCTTTTTTGTATTTAGTGCCTGTAAAAATTGTTGCTTTACGGGCATGTCATCCATTAAACTCATGGTTGTACGAGCCAAATCTACGTCGGCTGGTTGTCCTGTTAAAGCCCTCATTTGAAACTCTTGAGTAATCTTTTCGTTCCAAAATTCCTTTTGCGAAGCTAAATCATCATATGGTTTCAATTTTCCGTTTTTCTCCAAAGAAACAAATGCCTCGTAAAAGAATGCCGCCTCCTCTTGGGTTTCCATTAATTTTTTTTCTAAAGTTGCAATCTGGGCATGACCGGCTTTGCGTGTTCGCTCTAATTTGCGAAGCCTAATTTCTTTCTCCCTCTTATTTAGTTCTTCCATCCCATTTTCTTGTGGAAAGTCGGGTATTTGCAATCTCTCCATCTCAATATCTAATAACTCTAAATTGTCTTTGCACTCCTCTATTTCCATCAACATTGCATCTACTGCATCTCGTCGCACATATAATTCCCGCATACATCGCCATAATTTCGATTGATGCGTGGGTTCTTTATTAATAATGAAATACTTCATTTGAAAGAAACTGTGTCGATTTACCACGTCTCTCGTATCTAAAAGTTCGCATATTTCTTTATAAACATCTCTTGACATTGATCTATCCTTTTGTTAAATTTAATAGAGTAATGGGGTGAAATATAGAGGAATTAAAATGGGATATCTTGCTGGTAAAAAACTTTATCTTAGTGGGGCTATCGAGCATGCTGATCCTAAGGATAATTGGCGAATAGAGCCAATGCATGTGTTTAAAGAATGGTTCAACATTGATGTGTTTGATCCATACTCCGATCCAAAACAACAGTGGTTCTTACCCCTTGTTGAAGCTAAAAAACAGCGTGATTTCGACAAAATGGCAGACATAGCCAAACGTTTCGTCCGAAAAGACCTGCAACAGGTTCAAAAATCCAATATTGTCGTCGCCTATCTTCCCAAGGATGTTCGCACCACAGGCACACATCACGAAATCATAGAAGCCAATGACTTAAAAATACCAACCTTGTTGGTGTCTGAACGCAAGGAAGAGGTTCCATTGTGGTATTATGGATTCATTGACCACAAATACATGTTTGATGGCTGGGTCAGTTTATATGATTATCTGAGGGAAGTCGATGCAGGAGACCACAAGGATGATTTTCTTTGGGCTTTTGTTTATGGACTAATTTAATGAGAAACATATATTTAATATTTCCGAAAGACAGGGTTGGCGACGAACCAGCTATGGCTGGTGTTGTGGTGGCTGATTACGATAAAGCCATACAAGAGGAAGGTCCAGATTTTTTGGACGAACCCTTGATTTTTACTGACTTCCTATCAGTAATACTAACGCTTCAAGAAGCTGAAATTGTTCAAGTATATGTTACTTGTCCTCGTTTCCAGCCAGAGGATGGCGTAAAAGAGAAGGCAGAAGCTGTTTTGCGAAAACTTGGATTTGATGTTTTAGAGCATTTGAGTCCCTAAAATTGCTTTAAATCTTGTTCCTTGTTCTATCGCATGAGCCGCCCACCAAAGTTTCGACTCAACCAAAGACTCACCATCAGAAAAATCTCCAACTGCCTTAAATGTTTTTTGGTGAATAAAAGTCCCATTCAGACTGGCATCTGGAAACTTGTTTTTAATGTTGCAGGGCTCGCCTTTTCGATTATGATCCATCACAATTGGAAAAAGCACATCTGTTTCTTGATCTATGAACAAAGAGTATTTTTGCACAACACTAGACCTAACATTCACTCCCTCCATTACTAATAAATTCCATTCCTTGTGTCCTCTGCGAATGGCAGCATTCATTAAAGATGTTATTGTGTCTTTACCCTTGTAAACAGAACAAATATTACTTATTTCTTTTACAGAAGCCGGGCAGGCATTTCTAGGAACAACACAAATAAAAGGCACTTCTGGGTGATTATTCCTGATAGATCGCACGGTACACATAATGGCACCGATGTTTTGTTCTGGGCATAGTATCCCTATGCCGAAATTTAATTTTTTATATTGATGTAAAATCATTAGGTATAAAGTGTATCAAAGTCAATTCTGACAATATCACTTGGGTCAAGGGTTCGATTAAAAATGAATGTGCCAGTAATTTCATCGGGTATGAAACTGGTTGCTGTCCAAGTAGTTGCCAGCGAATCTGGCACAAGCACAACTATATCAGAGTATACTCTCACACCATTTATATAAACCCTCAAAGTATCTGCTATAAAAACTGTGGATAATGAGGTTGTTTTATAACTTGCATAATCTGTAGTGACAGGCTCTAAACCATAATAATGTTTGTGAACAGCCGTTGTTGGAAACGCCATGTGGGCTTTAATAGAACTTGGAGCATTTACTTCCCATGTGATGGTATCACTAGATTCTACTTCCACAACAGCGTCCACGAATGATGTGGTAACTGATGGAGTATGCACATTAATTGAGAAAGCAGTAGCCGTATCCGATATAAGGGCAAGCTTATCACTCTCAGCCAATGTCATTTTTACATAAACACCAAGCGGATCATCAGCATGATCGGCTATATTATGCAATGCTGTGTCTATAGCATCGGCTTTCAAGGTGCCATCGTCATTTATCGCCACTCTAAGTCGATTGCTCAGAGTGCCAGACGTGCCAATGGATTCTCTCATTAAAGCGGAATTGATATCAACAGCATCGTTAATAATCTCTTCTCTGGTATAGATGGTGTGCAAGGGGAGATTATCATAATCTATTTGATATGGCATCATCGCCTGATACAATGTTTCGGGTATAAGATTTAAGTTTGGCATATCTTATTTATGGTCTGAACAATAGAATTAAACAACTGCTCTTCCAATCATTTTCTCCCAATCCTTTTCTGGCCTTATTTCCAGATTTTTATCCCAAACAGCCTGCATGACTTTAGGATCAATTTTTAACTCTCTGGCTAAATACATCAAACCATTTAAATCTTTGGGAAAACAACTTCCTGAAAATCCACATAATCCAGTTCCATCATTGCCAGGAACACCCCAATGAGATGTGCCCAATCGACTGTCTTTTGTGGCAATTTCTATTACTCGATCATAATCAATGTCTAATTTATCACATATTTGCTTTACTTCATTAGCAAAAGAGACTTTAGTAGCCAAGAAACAGTTAGTGATATATTTTACCATTTCCGCCGTTACAGCATTTGTACGGGTAATTGATACGTTGGGAAAAGCAATTTGATACACTTGCTTTACTTCGTCTGTGGCTTCATAGGGACCGCCAATCACAATTCTTTCCTGGTTTTTAAAATCCTCAATAGCACTTCGCTCTCGTAAAAATTCAGGATTAAAACACACATAAACTGATGTGTAGGATGTGTTGAGATAATCGGTAGTTCCTGGCGGTATGGTTGATTTAATTGCTACTACACGATTGGGAGCACACTCATTGATGTCCTTCACAACGCCCTCTACAATACTAATATCACAACTACCATCGGGCTTCATGGGGGTGGGCAAACAAACAAAAATTGGACCATCTGTTGTTTCAACTAATTTATTTAGCCTATCAATAGCCGGTATGGTTTCTGTGCCAGTGGCTGAATATACCACCAAATCATCTGGCTGCTTGATGTCATAAGTTACGACTTGAAAAGAATTACGCAAACCTTCTCTAACAGCAGTGCCAACAAAGCCCTGGCCAACCACACCGCATTTTGTAATCATATTAGTTATCCTTTAAAAATTTTCTGTATTCTGCATCTGATTTAAATAAGTTACATTTATACAAAATTCTGGTTGCAATAAATTTTGCATACTAAACAAAGGATATACGCCAATTGAAAACAATCTGAATATTTGATGTTTTGCCCAAATCTGCAAAAGTAACCATCGAATATAGGTCGCCGCTATTCATGCGAAGGGCCATTTCATTTAAGTTATGCCCGTTGGCGTCATCAAAAGCTACCACTGATGTGA
Source organism: Pseudomonadota bacterium (assembly GCA_023229365.1). Lineage (NCBI taxonomy): Bacteria > Pseudomonadati > Pseudomonadota > Pseudomonadota bacterium. The sequence goes on from JALNZK010000011.1 coordinate 66,310, forward strand.
ATGTGACCATTGAGGGTATGTTTGCGTCAATGCTAGAAATCACACCCTTAGATAAAATTGTCAACCCAAATAAACCATTGCGTTCAGTGTTTACGTATTTTGGGGTTCCGCCTGATGTTCCATTCTCCCCAAAAATCATCTGAGAAATGTAATAATCGTATTGATCCCCATATCTATTTGCCAAACTATTGGCCAGAGCATATCGACCAGTCCTAAGAATGGTATTGTGGTGATAATATTTTTCAATATCTCCATTCCTGTATTGCTTAATAATTTCTACTTCGCCTTTTGATTTAATATTTTCAATCATTATTTATCCTTATATTCAATAGAGAAACTTATCGATTCATTTTGTCCAATTGGCTCAGAAATTTCATTCCCTGGCATAGCTGCTAATAATGGAAGAAATGGAGTGGCCGTTTCCGCCGTAATGCCAATTGCATCATTTCCACCATGATCCACACCCCCTGGCGGGATGGCCACAACAGGCGGCACCAGCACTCCACCAGACCAATATGGCAACGGCAATGGTGGTGTATTACCTGATGGGAATGTTTGAGCATCCATTGGAGGATAATCTCTTTCAGGAATGGTGAAAGACTCTTTTGTGTATTGGTATATATTGATGTTCACTGCTGTTCCAAATTTAGTAATTCCATCCCATGTCCCCCAATCCTTGTGAACACCACTTAAAGTAATAGTGTTTCCGTCAATCTGTGCAATCGCATAATAATCATTATCTGGTGGATTTTGAATCACAACCAAAAAGCTTTCTTTCCACAAATCACTGTCCAGAATTAAATCGGGATCGACAGGAGCATTTGCCCCATTGAGGATACCAAAACCAGGAGGAGTGGCAGATTCATAATTTGCGGTAGTTCGCAACATCATGTCCTTATATTGCAAATAGCCCATTTGGTTGTCTAATAATCGTTGATATACATGAATTGTTGCTGTAGTTACATCTCCCGATGTATATCCACCAATATAAAGCCTATCAACATCATTGGGGACAAAATCTACAATTTCATATTGAGTGCCACCATACAAAACATATTGACCTCTGCTAAACAAATGACGCACATCATCTAATGAGCCTTCGCTGCTAAAGTCTACAATTCCTCGACTTGTTTTTGTCCATCTCCCAGCCGTTCCTGTGGCGATAGTGGTTAAACCGCTATAAATTGTATAAGTAATTCCTGTAGTGTTTATTGTGGGAAGAGTGCTCAAAGGATATGCATAATCATTAATCAGTAATTCACCATCAGATGTGATGGCAATAATGTTGTATGTACTCGGGGAATAGGCAGGTATATCAATCGTCCAAGAGCCATCATATACAGTTGCTGGGTTAGTGGCGTTCCACAAATCTCTAAAATCGGTGCCCGCATCATCAAATGTGAACTCCTGCACAATATCAATGCTGGTGTTGGTATACTTGTCCAGTGATAGTCTAAAATTAAAAGAGGAGGTGGTAAATGGCTCTGCCATGCCATTTATTACTGCCTGATTACTGTGGCTGCCATTACATGTATAGGTGCCAGCACTAATGCTGGGAATCATAATTTCTAAGATGTTTTTTGTGGAATCCCCCTCATTCATTCCCCAAAATTCTGCATCGGGTGAAAACACAACAATAGAATCGTTGTACCCTGTAGCTGCTATCCAAGGACCAGCGACTAAAGCACCTGTTGCCAAAGAATCACGTCTAAAACTGGCTGGGCTTTCTAAAACTCTGTTGAAAAACATTTGGCCATTGCCAGAAATGGTTAAATCTGTCCCTGAAAAATGCACAAGCATTTCTACAAGTTCTGTTGGTGGTGATAAAAACTCATTTATCAATCCTTCAAAATTCATTTGATGCAAAACAGCGTGAAATGGTGTGTATTCATCAAGAATTTCCAAAGCCTCTCTAATGCGGTCATCACAAAGCTGCTCAATTCTCAGATCAACAATATATTTGCTGCCCTGTCCACCGCTACAAGGGTCTATAAAATCTCTATCAATGTCGCAAGGACTTCTTGATTCTCTGGTAGACCCATTGTATTCTTCCATATTGTAGATGTTTTCACTGTATGGAAATTCCGTTCTCACCAAGCCAAATATCAGAGGATCATAATAAGGATGTCTGGTTGGAATTACACAATCAAACAACAAATCATCCTCTTCAATCAATCTCACATTCCAATTTTTTAATGGATAATCTTGACTTCTTTCATCCCTTTGATCTGCTAATGACAGACCACGAATGTATGTCTCTATGTCCTGTTCCGAAAGGCCATCACAGGTTTGGGCCGGAATATTTTTTGTTTGATATACAACTCTAATAGAATCCCCTGCTTGAAGTGTTATTGGATAGAAAGATAATAAATTTCCAACCCAAGTAAGAGTTGATGTTGAGGATGCATTGGTTATTTGTACATAATCTATTGTGAGAGTTGTCCAATTATCATCATTTGCTCCTCTGTAATAAAGCTCAAAATTAGCTAAATCTATGGGCAGGATAGCTGTTTTGGACAAAGTGAATGTATCTTGTCCATCATATGTTACATTAAAAAGCTCTTGCCAAGTATACGGAGAAACAACCTGCCACAACTTAGTAAATTTTTTAAGTTCAATACCAGCCTGAGCCAAAGCTTCTGATAAGCCTTTGTATGTGCCCTTTTTCTTAAATACCGGCACAGCCCTTTTAATTTGTCGTCGCCATAATGTAGAATCACCTGATCGAAGTTTTAAACTAAACAAATTTGCCAAATAAGCCAAATAAGCCTCATTGATTGCATTGGCGTCAAATAAATCAACACTCTGATTAGTTAAATCTTCTAATAAAGTAAATCCCTTCGCAACAGAGTTGTTGAGTTCTTGAAGAATTTCTGGCGATAAATCATTATTCGACCAATGGGTTGCAAACAATGATGGCAAATATCTGTTCAACAATGTTTCATATTTGTTTTCTTTTGTAAAATGAGTGGGAATACTCGTAGTAGATCGAGTATCACCGGATAGGCTGAAATATTGGTAATCGGATAATGCCTCCGCACCTATAGCAGGTGTCCAACTCCAACAAATTACATAATCTCCTTCTCGCTGCCCTATGTTGGGAGACCACTCCAGTTCCCAGTGTCCATATTGGAGGTCTTCATTTTCGTCTTCATCAATGTTTTTGAAATGCCATTGTAAAGCTGTTGAAGCATCCTCAGCAGGATTGCCAGTATCTTGCCAAACTAATGAAGTGTCTGTGCCAAATACAGCCACAACTACAGCCTCTTTGTAATAATAACTATTGGTTTGAGTGCTGGCTTCTAATTGATTGTATAAACGATCAACTTTTGCCAAATTTGCTGGAGTGGGTGATGCACACCAAATTGCTTTGGCTGTCTCATAAGCCTTTAGCAAATCTGCATCACTATCATAATTATCAAATTGCTGAGTGTTATAACCAAAGTCTCTTGTGACATAATAAATGGTAATTTTGTTGACACTAACGGGATTGTTTAAATAACATCCACTAACATCCGGTGTGAGGATATCAAAAATGATGGTATCAGAAATGGTCGGAGACTCATTTATTCTTTTTAATGTCACAATTGCTCCTACGAGTATATAAATCTAATACTAATGTCATCTGGTCTAATAATTTGATAATACAATGCAGATACAATCTCCCCAGAATTGCTGGGATCATCTGTGGTGAATGATATTGTAAAAGTATTTGCTTCATTGATTATTGCCAATTGCTTTATCAAATCCACAGATCGCAAGGTTTGTCCATAATCCCAGTTGGATAATGAAAAAAACAAGCCAGTTTGCTCTAAGATTCTGTTTTTTATTTCTTCCTGAAACTTTCTATAAAACTTATCTAGAGTTATTTCTATGGCAACATCTGTCCTTAAAACAATTCCATCTTTTATGCAGATAAAATCTGTAAGCATTTTTTTATCATTTAATTCTGTGATTAAATCCATTTTTAAATTGTTTGATGCTGTCTCTAAGTCAGTTGTAATACCATTCGTGGTATTCAGACTTCCTAAAGCTAAGGCATATATGTCTATAATGTTGCCCGCACAACCGTAGTTTCTCAGAGTAACATTTGCTTTGCTGATTTGTCCATGATATGCTGTAGACAATTGTTCAGATAAAATTTTGTAATCTGCTCCCGAAACAGCCCTATCCTGTGTTTTAACCCACAAAGGAAGTTTTTTGCGAACATCTTCGATGGTGTCGCCATTATAGCCATAACGACCCTGGGTATAATTGTTAAAAATTACTGGTGCTCTATAGTCGGCACCACTAATATCAGCTTGATATTGGAAAGTTACATATCCACTTACAATATTGCCAACTGTTCCACCCCCAACACGATAAATAACCTGAATTCTAGAGTTTTGTGGAGGCAGCAAACCAGCCTTATTATTTCCAAAAATCACATAAGCTACCCATGCAGAATCGAACTCTAATCTGTATTCTCTGCGTGGTTGGGAATCAGTAAAATAATCAACTTTATCCCACAATACTCCATCTACATAAACCCTGACAGAATCATAAATAACTGGGCTTTGCAACAATGTCAATGTTTGAGACACCTGCCCAGTTCCGCTAAATAAATCGTTGTATGTTTTTCCCTCTAACCCAATAATGCTTGTATTAATCAATTCACCAGCAGGAATAATAATATCTTCATCCAATAGTGGTTCATTATTTTCATCTGCTTGAAATAGTTCAATTGTTGTAGCTGTACCACCTGAAACAATATCTATAGGAACAGGTGTTGGAATAAGAATATCTGTGCTGGTAGTAGAGTTAATGGTTGCCGACCACATACTGGATGCTGCAATAGGTGGTTGTGGTTCAAAACCAATCAATTTGCTCATACGAAAAGCATTTTCAACTTCTGTGACTGTATCGATGAACATTTCGTTGACTATTTGATCTTGCTTAAAAGAAAGCATGTCGCCAACAAAAGCAAAGTTTTCCATCAACATGATGGCTATGCTGGATTCTACCAAATCATTAAATGTATTTGGCAAAACTGAGCCACTGGGACCAAAACGCTCTTTAATAAAATCTCTTAATCTTGTTTTCAAAGACCAAAAATCTTGATTAGTATAATTTAGACTAATCATAGTTGGCGTATTTACAAGACTCGCTTGTGCATGCGGGTTAACATTAATGGGACAACTGGACATTAGGCCCCTCCTATCTGCGTTGTGGGCAAATTCAACACCAAACTATCAATCTGGGCTATGTGATCTGGATCATAAAAATCAATTTTTATATACAAAATACTTTCTGTCTCCGTCAAATCATCTTCTGAATTTAATTGAGTGTTATCTATCAAACTTACTGTGATATTATCCACAGTAATTCTTGGCTCCCAAGTAGTTATGGCTTGTGAAATAATCTCTTTCACCTGAGCGGCGACTGTTTGATCGTTTGGCTCAAAGAAGTATTTACGCAGATTGCATCCATAAGTGGGCAACATTACTCGTTCCCCAGGATTGGTTAATAACAAAATCATTAAATCTGATTTAACAACACTTAATCCCGTAGAAACATGCATGAATCCCAAAGGATGTCGTACTAAAGGATATGCCAAACCATATGTTGTATCAATAGCCATTTATTTTTTTCCTATATCAAGTCATTCTCAATCATTGGTCTTTGAACTCTAGAGGAGCCCTTTGATGCCGAAGCATATACTCTATCACTAATATGAAGATAGCCATCCTGTCCCATAACTATTACGGGCAGAACGCATCCCGACAAAGTACCATCCTCATTCTCACAATCCTGTCCAGCATCTAAAATAATCAATGAATCTGCCAAAAATAGATGTAATCTGGCTTTGTTTATGTAATATTCTGTACTTTGGTGATAACTAGTTTGGCTTACAATAGTTATCCAATTAGCTGGTTGTTCCTCTGATCCCACAATTGTATACATATCTTTGCATGTGGAGATTATATAAATACCGCCAACCCTTAAAAATACATATCCATCTGTTGGCGATTCTTGAAATCGCAAAATATGTGGACCACATGGATTACATTCTTTGTCTTTTGTTCCACATTGTGGACTAAATATTTGAATGTATTGTTGTTGACATTCTTCTTGGCTATTATCATCATTAAATCGCATTTCTAAGCCATAGCCAGTCCGCAGTCTGCAATAAGCCTTTTTTGCCTTGGGAATAGGTCTCGATTCAGGATCAATAATTTCTGAGCCTTCATCTTGTGGTTTGTTTATTTCTTGACGATCAGGAGAATGTTGTTCATTCTCTTCATCTAGCATCTCAAATATATGCTTAGATGTAGTTCTTAAAGTAATGCCACGTTTCTTTCCTGAAAGCTCTTTGTTTACCGTGTGGTCATTAAGTTCAACTGTGTTGCCACAAGCCGACACTAATCTAATAAGGTTTTGTGGGCCTCTGTTGTTTGTTTCATCCTCCTCGTCAAGCATTTCAAATCTATGCCCTGTGGGAGAAATAATTTTTACTTTTGTTTGACACTTATCTGTGCAACCAAAATCAAAACTTCCCAGACCTACTTCCCATGCCAAACCATCGCCAGGAACCTTTGGTTGCTCTACAGTGTCATCGAAAATAATGGTGGCACCACTTCTGGATAGAAGCTGAATACCACTCTGGTGTAGGCAAGCTTTGTTGTTTTGTGGTGTGCCCGGTCCTTTATAAGGAGCACATTCATTTTGGTGTTTAAAATAAGGATTGGCACATTTGGGCTTGCTTTTAGGGTCAAGACATTCGCCGGGCTTTTCTTTTGGCACCCAGTTCGAAGTTCCATCTTTGTTTTTTACTTCTTCCATACATTCTGATTCATCTCCACCCCCACAGCTACATTCGGGATGTGCCCATTGTCCCATAGGATGTAAAAAGTCATCCTTGAAAATCATCCAGTTATTGAGGCTACTGCCAATTTCTATTCTTTTATATCTGTGTCCACACTTATAATTTCCATCATCCAATTTGACATAATGCTTTTGCGGAGTCTTAAACCCATAAATATGCGGATAAGTAACCTTTCGCTTAGCAATGGCATCATCATCCATTAGTCTTTCTTTGTTGGCGTCAATTCCATTGTAGTTTTCTGTATTCCATTGCGGCAGGCACTGAGAACCGTCATTGGGTGGCAATAAATATCCCTTACGATGGCCTTCGTGAATTTTATAGTATTCTTCAACATTATATTGAAAATTATGTTGCCCATCTGGGTCTCTGTTTCTTCCCCAAGTTGTACCCATATAATAAGGATAGCGTCGGCTACCTCTGCCAAAAACAATACATAACAAAGAGCCAGCAGGTGGAACCCATACTAAGCCGCAATCATCAAATCCGCCCATAGCCGAAATAGGCCAAGCCCATTCACATTGCTCAATTTGTGTCTTTTCATTATTCATTTCTGGGCTGTAAAATCTTACCCTGCCTTGTTTTAGGGGATCAATTGTGTCAACACATAACCCCAGATAAACACCAAAATATGTCTCGGCTTGTGGCACTATTTTCCAACGTTTTTTAACTTCGCTGACGACCATTCTTTTGGTGTCATAGCCAAGCTCTGCAAAACGAGCCTCCACTTCTAATAATCGCTGGTTTAATGCTCCTATTTGACCAGGAATTGTTTTAGGCAAATTGCCTCTGTGACCCATTCTCATATTTTTTTATCCTTGATTTTTAGCATCTTGTGGCAACTCTAAACTAATTGTAGTAGTGTATGAGCCCTCACTGATATTGTGGCACACACCAGTTATTTTCCATTTTTTATGGCTCAAATAAGTGTTGCATCCAGGCTCAGCCAACCAATCGGCACAATCTCTTCCTCCCCCACCAACCAAATGGAAAGGATTAATTACCACAACAGAAGCCCATCTAATTACAGTTTCTTTAACACCACAAAATTCCCTGGCTGGATTTCCCACAATTCTTAATTCTGCTTTTATGGGCTCTTTTTGCATAAAGATTGCATTGGCCTTGGTGTGTTCTGATTGTGATTTTTCAGTCTCTTTGCCAGCTTTTTCCATAAAATGATTTACGGCTTGGGCAGATATTAGAACGCTTTGGAACGCACCTGTGTTTTCGCTAGTGCCAGGACAAATCTTATTATCCTTTTTTATGGGCTCTGAATTTGCAGGATTATTTCCACCGCCAGCACCAAATTTATTGAATGAAACCATCCAATTGATTTGTGGTGAGAAACTTATTACTGGACTGCAAAGGCCACCATTGACTATAAAAGTACCAATGCTGTTTTCACAATTATTCTCATTTTTGCAACCTTCTGGGTCTTCCCAAAATATAATAGTATTACTTAGCGGATCAAAAGAAGGAACAATTCCTTTATCATCTTTTGTATGAAATGGTTCTAGCCATTCCATAGCGGCTGCTAACTTGTTTTGATTGTCTGTCGTCCATCTATCTTTAGGTCCACGAGGAGGTATATTAGGACCACCAAAATCCCACTCTACGGGCGAGCCACCATTTTGACTTTTCTTCAAAAACTCTACCTTGCAGGTTGGTGGTTTTTCACCAAAGAGTTTAATGATAGCATCTTTCAGATGCATTTTTTGTACTTTGTCCCCCCCAAAAGAATCGCTGTGCCTACTGGCAAAAATAGCCTGTAAAACATCATTGGCAGTTACTATAAACTTTATTTTTCCCTCACTGAAACTTGTTTCAATGTTTGTCATTTCGGCTTCTATAATTGGGGATAATATTGGTGACATAGGACCATTACAATCACTCCCAACCCATCCGAATTGTGCCCTTACTTTTGGTTTGGTGTCAAATTCTTCAAGTTTTTTTGGCATGTCTTGAAAGAACTTATCGAAAGCTCCCCCTTGTTCATCAAAAATTTCTATCGTAAGCCCCATTCCATTAGACTTGTTGTATTCAAAACTTTTAATAATAGCTTCATGTGGTCTAGACGGAAATGATTTATTGCCAACTGTAACACCATTTTCCGCTGAACCTAGCCCAACCTTGACAAATGGAGCCATGTTCACGTAAGGCGGGGGCTTCAATAATGGAGGACAATAATAACTGTTGATACAACCAACTAAACAATTAGCCATAATTTTTCCTTAATATGGGTTACTCGGAAGCCTTATATTAGTTCCTGTTTTAAAATCATAAATATCGAAGATGTTATTAGCCTCCATAATTTTCCACCAAAAGTCGGGCGTGCCATAAACCTCCATAGAAGCCCTGTCAGGACGATATTCCCAACCAGCAGGTATAACAGCATACATATCGTCTGACCTTGATTCATAAACATGCCTCTTGTAAGTTGTAAGTGTTAAAAGCTTAAAGTTGCCATAATAAATAATTTCACTATCAGCATACCTGCTAGTGGCTGTTACAAAACCCTGTGTTGAATAGGTCGTTCTTTCTAATTTATTAGCCATTATCTGCCATCCGTAAATATTCTGCTTTGCCCTGGTAAATCAGCACTTTTGTATACTACTTCCCAAGTAGTATCTACATCAAATTGAACTGGTGTAAAAAGAGTTTTATTCCATGCTACATTTGTGGGAAATTTGACTGAATACTGCATTAAAATTACACACAAGGGGTCTTTATCTGACAATAAAGAACCACATCTTATCATGCAAACTGGTGGTGGAATAAATGGAGCACCGCCGCCGCCAATATCTCTTGGATAAACTGCACTCTCCAACGCCCTTAAAAAGGATAAATTTTCATCAGCATCACCTGCTTTTGTAGTATAAAAATGCAATGTCATTGAAATTGTTCTGGGGGCCGAATGTGAATAAGTCTTCAAAGGACTAGCTCGACCAATAACTGTTTCGTCATTATATTGTGCTGATTTAGAATCTGATATGTCTGGCAAGGCTTTCATAAAAACAGTGCCAGCACCCGGAATCATAATCCAACAATTCGGAATTTCTACTAATGAACCACTGCCATCTGTTGCTTTCATATTTATCCTTTAGACTACGCCTACGTTAGTTTCTCCTGTAGAGGGAGTGCCCGATTGCAATCCAAATTGCCACCTTGCATAATCTGTTGATTTTGGTGGCGTCATATGACTTCTTGAAGAGGTTGTACCTTGACCGCTCGCACGCATGACTTCACTCGGCTTCATTAAACTTACCAGAGTAGCAATATTTTCATTTATTTCTACTAAATTCTTTACTTGCTCCTCATTCAAAGCTTCCAACTTGGTGGTTTGTGTCGTTCCACTAACAGCAGATTGAGACGCACTTTGCTCTTGTCGTATGCGATCATAAACATCATTTACAGGACTGGCATTAGCTGGCACATTAGTGGCTGGTTCTATCTTGGGAATGGGCATCCTTCCATCTGCCATGTTGTTTGCCGCTCCCACAGCCGCTACTTGATTATTAAGGTTTTGTTTTAACAACTGAGAATGCATAGTTTCTGGCAAAGCATTTGGTGCATAACCACGAGCATAACCAGCTTGTATGCTTTGGTGAAAATCAAGTGCTGTTGGTGTTGCCGCTGATACTGGCGTTGTGGTTACTGGTGCTGTTGGTGTTGCTGCCGAAACTGGCGTTGTGGTTACTGGTGCTGTTGGTGTTGCTGCCGAAACTGGCGACTCAGACACAAGTTTTCCATTTATAAAAGTACCAGATGTTCTACCAGCTTGACTCAACTGATTACTACGGTCGTCCTTGCCTTGATGAAGCTGCCATTGTCGGTATTGTAGTTCTCTGGCTTTTGCTGGCCCTAATGATTTTCCTCGTCCATTTGGATCAAATTTAAACTCGTCTGTAACTGCGGCTGCTGGTGTCGCTGCCGCTACTGGTGTGGTTGGAACTGTAACTGCGGTCACTGGTGTCGCTGCTGCTACTGGTGTTGCCGCAACTGGTGTGGCTTTAATTTCTTCTAATTTCTTCCTTGTTGTTTCTACCTCTGTTTGAGCGGCTTGAACTGCTGCCTGAGATGCTTTTTGATCTGCTTCAATTGCTGAACTGTTCATCCACTTGGTAAACCAATTGCCCTCTGGGTTCATGGATTTTTCAAGATTAGTCTTTTGTCCCTCTAGGAATGCTTCATTAGCAGCCAATAGTTCTTCAAATTCTTTTACACTCTTGTCTTTTTCTGCTGCTGAAATACCAGCTTGCTTCTTTGCTTCGTTGCCCCTTTGTTCTATTATTGCTTTGTTCGCCTCCCCACCAGCTTTAGCCATCCTTTCAGTTTTTTCTGCTGCCGTTTTAGCAGCTTTGGTTTCTTCCAATGTTAATTTGTTTGATATCCAATTTGCAACTTCCGTAATACCTTTTTGCAATAATTCAAAAGGCGATTTGAGCAAATTCCAAGCACCATCAGCAATTGCCAAGAATCCCGACTTAACCTTGCCCCACACCCAACCAAGGCCAGTACCAATATGCGAGAATCCAGATTTAACCCAATCCCAACTTACCGAAAGCCCCTTTGCCATTGTTTGGAAAGGCCAACTAACTATATCCCAAGCTCCCTTGAGACCACTGCCAATTAATGAAAATCCTGATTTAATTCCGCCCCACATTACACCAAGTCCCTTGCCTATTAGTTTGAAGGGCGAGCTAATCAACTTCCATGCTGCACCGAGTCCCTTGCCTATTAACTTGAAGGGAGCACTAATTATACTCCATGCCCAACTAAGCCCCTTGCCAATCAATGAGAATCCTGATTTAATAGTGTCCCAAACACCACTAAGACCGCCTCCAATGCCCTCGCCAATTGAGAACCAGGATTTGATCCAATTCCACACTTTTTCAACTCCATTCGCTATCATTCTGAATGGCCAACTAATTACATCCCAGGCAGCACTAAGCCCATCACCAATCAAGGAGAAACCAGATTCTACCCAACCCCAGGCCACATCAAGCCCCTTGCCAATCATTTCAAATGGCCAACTAATTATGTCCCAGGCAGCACTAAGCCCCTCGCCAATCAATGAGAACCCTGATTTTACCCAACCCCAGACTACACCAAGTCCCTTAGCCATCATTCTGAATGGCCAACTAATGATGCTCCAAGCCCAACTAAGCCCCTTGCCAAGTAATACAAACGCTGGTTTAACAATACTGTTCCAATACCAACCAAGGAACTTGCCAATTAGTGAAAATGCTTTAATTATCATTCTGATTGGGAAAAGCAATACTTTGGCAAAGAATCCCAATACTTTGATTATCAACTTGATGGGGAACATCAATGCTTTTACAAAGAAACCAATAACTTTAATCAATAGTCGAATGGGCACAAGAAGAACTTTCAGAATAATGCCAATTGTGCCTCCAATAATCTTGGCAGCGGTGCCTAATACCCATCCAACTGCCTTAAATATTGTGCCTATTATTGTGCCAATAAATTTTACAACTGTTCCTATGGCTGATCCTATGGTTTTAAGAGCGGAAATAAAACCGCCAGTAGCAGCACCAGCTTCACCGCCTACGCCACCTGCACCACCGCCGCCAAACAAACTTATGATTGGTTGGAATATCGATTTAATCGTATCCCAAAGAGTGCTAAACACACTTCCAATTTCTGTGAATATGTCTACAACCGTATCCCAAAGGTCTGTAAATACCTCTATGATAGGTGCAAATATTGCTTTAGTTCCTTCCCATATTCCGCTAGCATATGATTGAATGCCTTCCCAAATACCGCTGAATATTTCGCTTAAACCATCTTCAAAACCCTGCCATATGCCACCAAATAAAGCATCCATTCCAGCCATGAAGGTTTCTTTTATTTTGGCAAATATATTCTCAAGACCAAATGCCTCCAATATCATTCCTGGCACAGCAGTTAAAACATCCCAAATCATTTCGGGTATGCTCACTATTGCATCCCAAATCATGCTCGCAATCTTGCCAGGAAATGCCTTGATTTCTGCCCATGCTCCACTAAAATCAAGTGTGGCTAATTTGCCCAAAACACTGAATAGACTACCCAGAGTCGTCCATAAAATTCTGAATGGCAACAGTACGTATTTCCATATAAACGTGCCCAAAGCTCCTAAAACCTGTATCAAAGCCCTAAGTGGAATAAGCAATATATCCACAACTTTGCCCAGCATTTGGAATGTCTTTCCAAGAATTCCAACAGCAGGCGGCTCCACAGCAACTTCGGCGGATTGCAATGCTGCATTAGGAGTTCTGCGAAGACCATCAACACCAAGAGTGGCTTCTGGACCTATTCTTGCCAAGCGTGGTCCATTTGGTCCCATTTCTTGTCGATAAGTTCTGCCTTCTTCGGTTCGATAATCTCTGTATGCTCTGCGATTTGTTGCTGCTGATTCTGTAGCATCAAATTCTGGAGCGATTGCAGCTTCGGTAGCTTTGGTGGCAGCAGCTTCTGGTTTTGCTTCTTCCTTGATGCCAAGCCACTTCTTTAGCCATCCAGGCATCATGCTAATTAATGCACCTATTGTATGGTCATATAACCAACCACCAAATGCTGCAAATGGCTCAGAAATTGTCTTCCAAAGCCAAGCACCAGCATCTGTAAAGTAACCAAACGAATGATCCCATAGCCATTTCCCAACATTGACAAACGGGGAAACAAACATCTTGTAAAGAATTTTGCCTACTGATGGGAAGTCAAAGTTCAATAATGCCATCGTCAAATCATAGACATCTTCAAAGAAACCAATGATACCCTTAATCACTGGAGCTAATAGTTTTGCAATTAGTTTCACCACAAAAGCTATGGCTTTCACAACCCACATCACAGGTGTCAAAATAACCTTAATCAAGAAGCCAACAATCTTGCCAATGGCTTTAAATATTCCACCAATTACTTTGCCTATGAAACCAAGAACATTAGCAATTGTCTCAAATATACCGACTGCTTCACCTCCTTGCGTGGTAAACGCCTCAAGAATTGGACTCAAAGCATCCGTGAAGAGATTTATAACTTCCTTTACAGCATCTATAACTGGTTCTACAGCAGCTACTAAGCCTTCCCAAACACCAATTAACACATTCTTTATAAATCTATAAATTCCAACCAATATGCCTAATAAAACTTCTAATACCAGCATTATCGGACCTAGCACAGGAATAAAGTAGCCGAATGTTCTAAAGATTTTGGCAAGTGCCACCGTCAACGTTCCAGTAGCTCCAATGTATTTGCTGAATATTCCAAATGTCATGAAATTCAAAGCACCCGTAAGCATACCAGCAGCACCGGCTGATAATTTTTCGTGCATACTAAGTTGCTCTTGTTTCTTGTTGAAAATTTCAGCGGCCTTATTCATTGATTTGAATCCCTGAATAAGAGAACCAATTACCGAAACAGCAGCGACAATAACAGCTACAGCTATTGCCACGGGCCATGCCAAAGCAGAAATAGTAGCCCCTAAACCAGCGAGAGCCCCACCAGTTGTGCCAGCAGCAGCAGCAGTCGCCCCAGCAGCACCTTCTACCACGCCACTAACTCCCACTAATGTGGAAGTGGTGCCTAATGCAGCAGTACCTAATGCTGTTGTCTCTGCTCCTATTCCCGCTAATGTGGAAGTGGTGCCTAATGCAGCAGTACCTAATGCTGTTGTCTCTGCTCCTATTCCTGCTAATGTGGAAGTTGCTTGTAATGCGGCAGGTGCCAATGCCGCTGTACTGCTTTCCATTCCAACCAGTGTCGGCAAAGTCTTCAATGCAGCACTGCCAACGCCAGCCGTTACTTCTTCCATTCCCACTAATTGAGGCAAGGATTGCAGTGCGGTAGTGCCAAGTCCAGTCAATTCAGATTCTATTCCTGATAACACCTGTCCAGAACCGGGAAGCATCTTGACATCTTCCAAGCCTTTTTCCACCACACCACCAACTTTACCTAATTTTGGTTTGCCGCCCAATATTTGCTGAGTTTTTTGCTGAGTCTTAGACGTAGGTCCGTGACCTCCCATTATTTGCTTTAACTCCTGCTTAGCCCGAGCTTCAAGATGTGCCAAAGACACATAAATGGTATGTTTGCTTGTTGCTGCTTTATAGAGATTGGCACTGGATTTTGAAATCTTTTCTAATGTGGGCTGTGCCTTATCTTCTTTTTTCTTGAAAGCATCTTTGATAGAAGCCCACACTCCTTTTTTCTCGCCCTCAGGTTCCGCTTTTTCTTCTTTGCCTTTCCACATGGACTTGATGGCACTCCACGCACCTTTTGCACCACCACCACCCTCAGCCGCATTGGTGCGGAATGTTCCAAATCCTTCTCTCACACCTTTGCCAAAAGTTGCCAAGCTTTTCCCGATTACGCCCGCTCCATAAGAAAATGCCACTAGTTCAGCCATTAACTTGACTATCATCATGACCTGTAAATACAAGCCAGACCAACGTCTAACAGCACCACCAAAGTATAGTCGTATCCTCTCATTAATTGTGTCTAATATTTGAGTCATGTGACTAAATGGATCGGCAGCTTTCTTTTCCTTCATTGCCAATCGCTGCGACTCCTCATTCATTGCTTCGCCAATTGTTTTTATTCCCTTTAAATTACCAGCACTAAGAGCCTTTGAAATTTCGCCAGTAAAATCTTTACCACCAGCCTTCTTTAACTTGTCGGCACCGTACATCAAAGATTCACTTGCCATCTTAAATGAATCAGATGTATTAATTCCAAGATCATTGATGTCTTGCATCATGTCTTCGTTTTTAGATATATTGGTAGAAAACTTCGCCATAGCTTCATTCATGTCGCCAGATTTTTCAGCGGCTTCTTGGAAAGTGCTAACAAGGTTCATACCACGACCTAATTGTAAATCTGATAATTGTTTCTCTAACAATAATCTTTGTTTTGCGGTGGTATTTTGGTCATTTATTTTTCCCGTAAGCTCATCCATCTGAGTGGTAAGAGACTTCCCAGAATTAGCAGCCGATTCTTGCATTCGTTTAAGTTCGCCAAAAGTATATCCTGTTATTGTTTGCAATAGATTATTTTGCCATTGATCTACTGCCTCTGTGCCTTTTAGAGAAACGCCATTAAGAATTTCGGCAACCTTCTTTTCCAATCCTGCGGCTATATCTTTTTGCCCAGCCCGAGTTCCCATCATTGTTCCGCTCAACAAACCACCCTTTTTGTCGTGCAATCTTCCAGTGGCATCAGCAATCATAATGAGCAAATTCTTCATTTGCGGACTAGTCTTATTAAAGAAATTGTATACACTACTGGCTCCCTCAGCCATTTCAGTCATTTGTTTATCGACACCAATCTTCGATGCAGCAGTCAATAAACGTATGATGCCCGAAGCTGAGTCGGCAGTTAAAGTGCCGACATTTCTCATTGTTTCAATAAGAGGTTCGGCCTGTTTGACCACTGCTGCTAAACTTGCACCCAAAACTCCAGTTTCTCTGGCTACTGCTCGTATTCCCCTTCCTAATTGTGCTGTTTGATTTACTGATAAGCCCATCTTCATGTGCCAAACAGACAAAGTATTGGCTATATCACCTGCTTCATCTCCAACCATTGTGGAAACATGTAGTCCAGTCTTGGTTACACTTATCATTTCTTTTTGGGTCTTAACACCACGTTGTAAGTTGGCAAGATATGCTCCTTGGAATTTAGATAAATTCAATCCCGTAATATCCACAGTTCTGCCAATTTTTTGAAATGCTTCTTGTGCTTCTCCAAAATTTCCAGTAATACCTTGGGTAACATAACCAATTTCACGCATGTGTATCATGAAAGACTGTTCATCTTGAATAAGTCCACCAAATGTCGAACTAAGAGGTTTAAAACTGTCAGCAATGGCAATAGAACCAGCAAGTATTGAGCCCCAACTAAAGGCTGATTTAATTCCCGTGTTAAATTCTTTTCCCCAGGATTCTCCATCTGCTTTGGCTGTTCCTTTTGATTTACCCCCACTGCCACCCCCTGCCGCCTTTACTTCTCCCTTTGGTTTTTCTGCCTTACCTTCAGCCGCAAGCTTTTTTTCCTCTTTGGTTAAATTTTTGGTGGCCTCCGTGGATTTTCTCATTTGATCCATTTGTTTTGTAATCAAATTGAGTAATTCCCCAAGTTTGTCAACACCCTCTTTAAATCCCGCCTCTAGTTCGCCCATTGCAGCGACCAATGCATCTGTTTTTTCGCCATATTCTTTTGTTCTTTGATTATATTCTGTTGTGTTGGCACGCAGAACATTACAACACTTGCCCAAAAGATCAGCAGGCGAGAGTTCAGGAGGTGTAGGATTGGTGGTGTCTGCCATTATTCTTCAGCTTCTCCAAAAGGTAGTTCCATTTGCTGCCCAGCCCCTGGTGTTTGCATAAAATCAAATTTTTGTTGCTGTGGTTGCGATAGTTCTTCTGCCTTAATATTGACTTGTTGTTCTAACTGTCTCTGTATAGATTGCTTGATTGCATCCATTTGATTAGGATCATATGCTCTGGATATGTCACGAGCCGCCACAATATCATCGCAATTCAACATTTGTAAATTTTGAATGTTGTCAAATCCGACCACATAATGACGATATGCTCTTTTCAACTGATTGTCACCCATAATAGTGTTATAAGAGAAAGCGGCATTACCACAATTTATGACAATTCTTTGAAAATCAAATGATGTCAAATAATTTAGATTAATGCCCTTAATAAAAGGTTGTTCGATTCCCCCATTCGTTCTTTGACGTGCAGCCCAACTTACATCAGTTACAATCACCACAGGATAAGGATCATGCTTCCAATTTCGATATCCAAAACGAATAATTGATCCTCTTGGAATCTGCCCACCTACACCAACAGACCTGGGACCACGAACTGGTTGAATGTTTTGAAAAAGATTATTCAGTATTTGTCGGGCAGTTTGAACATTTAGTGGCATATTATTATGTAGTCAAATGGGCGGGATTTACATAATATATATGCTTCATTGACAAACTTAGAAACGACCCCTGGAAGCATTGTGCCCCATGACAGAATTACTGTAATCGGTGCCCGTGCTTCGCATCATAACTCTGCCTAACGGATCGCCATCTCTATCATAATCACCAGTTCTTAATTCTCGTTCGGCTTCATAACTCTTTTCAAAGAACTGTTGCAACTCTTTCACAATTGCTTGCATTACCTCTTTAGCTGCTTGCTCTTCATTTATATCATCAGATACCAAGTCATCATACATTTCTTGTATATCTAAACGATAAGCCCTGCCGTAAGGATGTGTCTTTTCCTCTTTTTGAATCCTGTAAGCTATGGATTCACCAGTTTGATAAATTCTGATTCCCTGAAAAGAAACCTTGCTAACAGGACTAACCACAAACAAAAAGGGTTCCTCGCCCTCATCCAAGTGATTCTTGATTGTCAATCCTTGCTTGGAAAGAATTTGCTCAATCATCTTGAGGTGTTTTTTGGCTTTGCGAGTCTTTTTGTCCACAAACTGGTTAAATGTTTTCATTAGTATCCTTCTTCCTTTGTAATCTGTCGAATCCTTTGCATTAACTCAGGAATGTCACCACTGGTGATTTCTTCTCTGTTTATATATAGAATAAAATGATCGGAATCTCTAGGAATACGATGATCCCCAGAAGTGGAAATAGACATAACTTGTCCAGAACCAGCATGCATTCGATTGTAT
Organism: Pseudomonadota bacterium; assembly: GCA_023229365.1. Classification (NCBI taxonomy): domain Bacteria; kingdom Pseudomonadati; phylum Pseudomonadota; species Pseudomonadota bacterium. Next base: position 84,857 of record JALNZK010000011.1, read on the forward strand.
CTCTCTACTTCTCTGTTTAATTCAGCCAAATCCTCTTCCTGCTGCACATATTGCTGATAGTTGGCATCATCGGGTTCCTCCGGTGGCCAGTCTCGCCAATGTCTTGCTTCTAAAAATTGCTGAAAAGTTTTCATGTTTTTTTCTTTGTGGGAATAGCATTGAGTGGAATTTGACGACGATCACGATCCATGCCCTCATGGTTGTAATTTTTTCGTCTTTCTTCCTCTTTTTGAGCCCAAGAACCCTTCCAAGGTGTAATTGGCTTTTGTTTGCCTTTAACCACTGGACCTCGGCCCTCCTCAGTCGGCTCCTCTTGCGTTTCCTGCTCAACAGGCTCCTCGCCGTATTCAGGATGCTTTTCCGTAACCCATTGTTCAAAATCTTTCATTAGCATTGCCTCAATAATAAGTCGTGTGCTGAATATACGCATCGCCGTAATGTTCTCAAATCACTCGGGTTACCCGTATAAGGGGTTTCCTTGAAAACAAATCCTGGCAATACGCTAGCCGCATCTTTGATCGTTTGATAAGATGCTTTCAAAAACAAGATTCCATTCCTTCTCTCAACAAATTCAATTTCTTCTGTGGCTGGCATGCCATCTTCATCCTGCTCGCCAGTTTCTTTAACAAAATAAATGTTCAAATCAATATAAGGAATTATTTCTCCATCGTCTGTTATCATTGCTTCACTATTGTCCGAGTGTCTTGTGCGGACTACCAGCTTGCCATCCTTGTAGGCACCCTTCAAGGCGTTTGAGAAATCCATACCCAATGTGTAAACCGTTCCATCATCGGCTACAACATTGATAATAAAAGCTCTAGTCTTAAAGAAATCTGCAATAGATTCGACAACTACTCTTCTACGCAAAACCTCTTTCTCCTCAGGGCTGCCTTCCTGCAAACGCTTTGCTTCTGGTTCTGATAAGAATCTTTCAGGATCATCCTCTTTCAGTGACCAATTGCCTAAATTAATAGCACCCCACTCTGCATTAAAACGAGTGGACATCATAACTGAATACTCACGCTCATTGTAAATAATATCTTCAGTATTCGATCCTGATCCCACCTGTACCGCACCTGTAAGCGATGCAATGAATTTGCGGTGTAGATCACCCTTTAAATTGCCATAGCCACTCATTTTAATGAAAATAGCATTAAGCATGGGCATTGTGGATAAAGTATTAAATGTATGATTGACAACAGAAGTAGCTGGATTGTTTTGATCCAATTGATCCTTCATGTTTCTTCTGATTTCATTGCTGGCTTTCTCAATGTTAGAATTTTGTCTCAAAAGCTGAACATTAAAATTGTCTTCAATGAATTTTCGTTGATATGGCTGTAAATCATCTTTGTTTCTTTGTTCATTCAAAATGTCAATCAATTGATTGGTGTCGCCTTTGATGGATTCTTTGAAATATTTGTTCTTCCAAATTTCAAAATCTTCTTCCACACCCTTTTGATCTGGCATTTCTGGGGCCTGAGGGTCTTGGGACATATCCTCTCCAGATGCCTGTGTTTGTTGCATGTTGGCAATATTGGGATCATTTTGATTGGGGTTCATGCCACTTGGTTGCCCTGCTGGACCCGGTGGCATTTGTCCACCTGTGGGATCAACTCCTGGGGCCTGCATCCCGCCAGCATCAGGCTGTCCACCCATCGTTGGCATGTCTTGTTCTACCAACCAATCTTCGAATATATCTTTATTCTTCATCGTATTGTGCCTTTTTGGCTGCCTGCTGAATTGATTTCAACAGTTGTCGCTTACTATTAGTTATGTTGATGGTTGTTTTGTTTTCCTGCTTGGCATTCAAGTATGGTTTATAAGTGTCAGGAGACTTCAATTTAATACGGGTCATCAAATCAGCAACTTTAGACATCTTATCCGTTGTTTCTGTTTTTATTTTTAATAAATTGACCAATGCCTCTTTGCTTGATGTGGAAGCATCACCACCATTGATAACCATTTCTTTAAACTCAACAAAACACTCATCAATTTGTGTTCTGTCATCCCGCAGATTTTTGATAATTTCTCCATAAATTCCAAGAAGCTCTTCGTCTCCTACCAAACATTGTTCTTTTTCCTGAACCTCCGCAGGTAGACTAACATTCATTTGTGGAATAAGGTCTTTAATATCCTCTTCCATAGCCGCTATTTCATTTTGATTTTGCATTCTATTGATTATATAGAGTATAGAGGTGAAAAAGTTATGGAATTTAGAGACTTTATCGAAGCTTCCAAGCACCCCGCTCATTTTGCTTACTTCCGACCAAACCAAAAAGGTGTGCCATATTATTTGCAACAACAATATGGCATTTCACCATATGTTAGCTCTAAAACAAAAACCGCAAATATTGATGGAAGAGACATAGAAATACCCGCATGGACCAATGCACCAGCATATGCTGCCGCAAATATACATGCTGGCACCATGAAAACATTTTTGCAAAAATATGATAGATTGGGCGAACCTCCACAAGAACCACAGCACGATTTAATCAAACAATGGTTTGGCGAGATAATGCCGGGATTGCAAGTAGATATTGTCCCCGATGGATTGATAGTATCTGGGCCGTCTATTCATTCCATAACGCCCAAAGATTTACAAAACAAAGTGCAAAACCAAGCAAAATACAATTCTCTTTCAGCAAAACAAAGTGTAAATACCCTGACACCAGGGGAACAAAAGGAGCTTGCTGATTTAGAAACTATCCGTAACTTAAATTGGTATAGAGCGGGGAAAACCGTAACACAGGATGGTACTGAAATAATTTTTGTTCCCCACAATAACTGGGTGACAACCCATCGCAAAGCACCACAAAGAAGTAAACGAAGTTACTAAAATGTCTTCATATTTTCTACTACGTTAAGTATAGATAATACAAAGGTAAATTATATATGAATCGATCTTTTAAAGACTACGTTCTACTCAAAGAAGAAAAAAGCTCTGAAAAAGACTGGAAAAAAGAATTCATTTCGTTGGAAAAAGGCTTTATTCCCCCTCCAAAAATGAAACCAGTCATCGAAGCTTTTCTTAATAGTAGTGAAATTAAAGTCATTGATGATACTAGCAAAGATGTTACATTGCCCAAAAAATCCCTATTCCTTTGCGGTGGTTCAGTCCGAGATTTCCTAAAGGGCAAGTCCCCACATGAATTCCACCTCTGCACAAACGCCACCCCAGCCCAAACCGCACTCATTCTTCATAGTGCTGGTTTTAGATTTGAAGGTGGCGACCCAGGAAAACTTAAACTGACTTTTCAGCCTCGCCCCATGAAAGAAGGAGCAGTACGTAGCTGGCGAGTAGGCAATGCCGATAAAAAAGGTGGTTGCTATTCTATGATTGCCACCTACAAGGGAGAGCCATTCGAAATTTGCACCATGATGAAAGACCCCAAAACATCTCAAGTCGCCAGTGCAAAAGAATTTGTCGATAATCCCAATGATGATGCAAATGGACGTGATTTAACTATCAATGCCCTTTATATCGAATTGTCAAAACCAGATGGTGAAAACAATAAATTATTTGATCCAACTCAAAAAGGCTGGCACGATGTAACCAATGGATTGGTGAGAGCAGTTGGTAGTGCCGAAGATCGATTCAAAGAAGACCCAATTCGTATCCTGCGTGCCATTCGATTCCACGCAAGATTTGGTAAGGGTGAAAAAATGGACCCCGATATCCGACGAGCTATGGATCGATTCAAAAATCTTGAAGGTGTATCGTTATCCGAAGTACGGGAAGAATTTCTAAAAGGCTTGCTACACCCAGATACAGATGCAAAGAAATATATCAGCATCTATCAACAAGCCGGTTTGTTCAATAAATTATTCCCTAATGTCACCATTCATGGAGAAGTGCCGCCTGAATTCTCAAGCAGAAAAGACAAACCACTCGCTCTGGCATGGATTTTACAAGATAATGATTTGCAAACAGTCAATAAAGTCCTCTCTGCTGAAGCTGGTTGGAATTCCCAAGATAAAAGAGCCGTTCTTTTCTTGTTGGCTTTGAAAGAATTCTCCCCGGATGATAGACCCCAAGCCCTCAATTCTTGGAAAGGTACAGGTCTATCTAAAACACAAATTAAAGACTGGGTAGAAATGTTCAATATCACAGATGGTCGTGGTGTAAAAAGAAACCGCAGACCAGTTTGGGCTCTTCACGTCAGAACCTTTGCTGATAATGATCTCCCATTAGCTGGACCTAAAGAAGTTGGACAAGTTCCAGATATCCAAAAACCACAGGCTCTTAATAACCTAGAAGCAGAAAAATTCAAGAAGTTATTACCAATCAGTAAAGTCGCAAGTCTTTAATTGATAAGTATTTAGAAACAAAGCAAATATTTTTTGTTGTTATTATGCTCTAAATACTGCGTGAAAAACTTTCATCAAGTATCCAATGTGTTAAAGAAACATTTTCCCAACTACAAGGTAAGCATCAGAAGAGTTGTTGTTCCACCTGATATTGCTGGCGAATGTTGCTTGTTGCCCACACGCAAAAAATGCAAACAATTCATGATAAAAATAGATCACAGTCTAGATGAAGACGCAGCTATTTTAATCCTTTTGCATGAGTGGTCTCACATTCTTTCTTGGCAGGCAAGAGGAGATGACCACGGAATTGAATGGGGCAAAGCATATAGTCGCATTTATCGGGTGTATCTAAAAGATTGGATTGAAAAAGAAAATCAGAACTAAACTCTTTTGATACTATGGATTACTTTGTTACCGTTGTGCCCTCCTATCAACACTTTTGGCAAGTTGAACTGCTGATCGAAAGCTTCAAAATGCTAAAAATGCAAGATAGGCTGCTTGTGGCCATCGTTGGTGCCCCAACCTCATTGCCCACCAATCTCCACAACCACTCCAGAAAAATATTTTGCTCGGATTTTAATGAATCTTCTGGACTCAATTATCCACCTATCAATAAAATAGCTTGCCTTAGAACCGCTCTGCATGCTTTGGACTCTAACTTCACATTGCTGCATACAGATATGGTAATGGTTGGACCTGTACCCAATGTCAAACAAAACATCTGCTTTACCCCATCTCCACCACCACAAAAAGTAGTTGATATGCTTCAATTACCATCTGATTCTATATGGGTATCCTTCGATGGAGCAACTATTTTTAATCAAGTGCCAACCATATTTTTTGACAACGTTTTGGAAGCAACCAAAATCCTAATAGACATGTATGGAACAGAATGGCCCGCAAGTCTTGCCGCATGGAATTCCATCACGCATCAACACAATCTTTCCATTCTTGGTGCTGCTATAGAATCTCCACTAACTCAAACCTCTTCTGCTCTGCTGCCTTTTGTCCACTACAAAGCAGGATTGCCACCCTACTTCAGCAAACATGCCTACAATCCTGAGTTTCAAATCATCAATCCTTATAACGCCTTCATAGATCACAACCCCAATTTCTGCACCAATCACGTTCGAAACGTAATCTTAGCCTACCAAAAAAACACAACTTGACAATGGTAATCATTTTATTTATATTTGCCTAAGAGAATCACCCAGAAACCTCATCGGGGAATCACCCAAGGAACATACATTATGGCATGTGATTGTCAAGACATAGACTTTTTGCCAAACAACGAGTTGATAAAAAAATTATTGGAACGTACCACCTTTTTGGGTGTGGTCATTTCCTCAGAAGATGATCCCCATAACACCGAACATAAAAATTTCTCTGTGTCCTTCAACAGCCAATTAGACACCAAAGAAGTCTCCCAAATCCTGCTTTGGGCCGCAAATGCACTGCTTGAAACCGCAAATAGTGATTTACAACCACCAAATTCTGGAGTATAATAGAGGAATGATAAGTTGCGACGAAAATGAATGCGAATACTTTGGACAACCCACCAATGGCAAACTCTTGGTTTTGCCAAAGTCTGCTGCTAGTAATTTCACCTACGATAAGCCGTGGGCTTGTATCTCTATTGGCTGTGAACCGGGTGATTGGCCTAAAATCAACAAGTGCCAACAAGTTGATCTTCTTCAAATCGCTTTTGCCGATCTTGATAGACCACTCAATCAAGAAGAGTCAACTGATTATGCCGAAAGTCACAAAAGCCACAAGCTGAACCCAATTCTATTCACTCCCGAACACGCTCAGCAAATTTGGGATTTTGTAGAAAAAAATTGGGATAAAGTTGAACTCCTTATGGTGCATTGCCTTGCAGGTGCTTCTCGCTCTCCAGCAGTTGCAGCCGCTATTGCATTAAAAAAATATGAAAATGACAATCTGTATTTTCAACTCTATTGCCCAAATCGATTAGTCTATAGAACACTCTTGGAAACAACAGGACTGTCTCTTAAGCCACATCCCGTGGTCAAAATAGCAAATAAAGAACTGTTCTAAAACATATATAAAGTATGACATGCTTTTCAGCAACAGAATTTGATGACAGTTTTTATGTTTGCATTGCAGTAGCACCCGTCGTTACAGTAAAAACACCCGCTATTTGTCGGGCGGAACAAAAGTTTTATTGCAGCACCTATAGCAGATGTACCAAGTCCCTTCTGATAAATAATGCCTACGTGCCCGCCATCACAGTTTGTCAAATGGACTCGTTGTATGCACAATATCTCAAAAGCATAAATTAAAGTAAAGCCATCCGTAAGGCTTGTTCATCTTTAATTACATAATTTCCATCCAATGCATACTTTACACCACGTTGACAATAACGAAAGAAAATAGAATCATATAGCCATTCATTGGGCTCGGCTACATGTATCTTTATTTTTCGACTGACACCATCTGCGTTCTTCTTCAAACAGCCTTGAATATCACGCACTAATAATTCATATAAGCTCAAGTCTACTGCCCGCCAACTCATCCAGCCAAATGCAAACAACCCAGTAGGATATTGCCACGGTGGAGTTATTAATGGTCTGCCCAAAATGACATAGACTTCATCACAACCAGCATCAATACATTGTTGTAGTGGTGCCATCTGCCGAGCACCAGCATCTACCCACCCATTTCTGTCATGCACAATTCCAGGTATTGCCACTGCACCTAGTGCAGCGTCGGCAAATTCTTCTCTGGAAACTTTTGTGCTCCATATGTACTCAATTTCCCCGCTCACAATATTTAGTCTTGTGACTACCCCTGTGCAAAATGGACCCTGTTGCACAATTTTGCCAACCACTTTTTCAGCAGGCTTCTCATTGAATATTCCACGATTCCATAAAAAATTCCAATTAAAACCAAATAAGCTAAGAATGGTGGTAACACCATTCCACATATCAACAAGGCCCTGCGGACCAGCGTATGCATAGCCTGTCGAACATGCAGAACCAGATGATGCCCCCATGACAAAATCAGCCTTGATTCCATGCTTTTGATATAAATCTAACGCTATTCCAGCTTGAATCGCTCCCCTAGAGCCGTCCCCAGAAAAACAAAAACCTATCATTTTTTATTCCTTTTAGTTTGCCAATCTTTAATAGATTTAAGTGGTAATACAAACATCAATATATTTAATGTCAAATTATCACTAATCAACCATAATGTTGTGAGTTCCATCGCCACTATCAATGCCACAATTGTATAATAAGGCACATAAAGACATAAAGTATAACCAGCTATTACACACAAAATATCACACACTGAATTTAAGACGGTATCACCAGTGTAGTCTGTTGATGATGTCTTAGTTCTGTAATGATTGATAACAAAAGGTGAATTCTCCATCATCTCCCAAATGGCCTCTAATAATACGGCTATCCACAATTGACCACACCAAAAAAACACAAAACCATGTATGATGTGCGAAGGAGAATACCAATCAAACATCTGTCTGGAAGATTCTTCCATGTTTCCCCATATTTTTATCTTCTCTGGGAAAATCCTCCTCCCAAATAATAACTCAACCGAAACCATTACCACTAATATAATTGCTATTATCGATGCTGCTGCCATTGTAAATAATCTTTCGCATATCTTTCAAGTTCACGCCCAGACAAACTTTGTATCTTTGCTCTTATTTTTTCTTTTGAATATTCTGGATGTTCTCGCATCGCTGCCGACATCAACCTTCCTCGCAACTGCTTATCTCTTGAACGATAGCCTTCTTTTCCCCAATCCCTTGGCCATTCCCCATATCTCTGCAATAAACGCAATAATGCCGATCCTTTAATAAACTGATCCGGCATCCTCGAATCACTATAATAATCCCCAGGCTCTGCCCCCCTTGGATATTCCTCTCCCCATTTGTCTTCCTCTGGACGACGAGATACTGTTGCTCTTTCGCCAGCAAATTTATCCATATTGTCTTGTGGTCCAATCTCATCATGCATCACACATAACAAACCATAGTTTCTTATGTCGTCATCCGTAACATCTTGAAATCCTTTGCCTAATTTCTTGCTAATATGATGCACCATAGCATTCACAGCCCTGCCCAATCCCTTCTTATCCGCCATAAATATTACTTCATCGCTCTCGGTCGGTGGCTGTCCGTAGGTTTCATCGTCGTATCCAGAACTACTTTGAAAATCACCAACTTGACCAAATAAACCTATTTGACGAATAGAGGGCTCATTATCCACCACTGTGCCATGATACAACGTTCGTTCTATGAAATTTCTAAAATTCATTGCTTAAAAAACAACTTTCTATTTTCTTTGTCCAAAGCATAATAAATATGTCTCATCTGTTTTTCATTCTTCTTCGACCACGCATCCTTTATGCGATTGCTTATCTCCTCACCAGATTTAATGCGTAGTCCAGAAGCTGTGTTCAAATCTCCCGCCGATAAAGCTGGATGAACGTTTTCTCCCCAATCATTTCCTTGTAAATCTTGACTGTCTGTTATGCCTATGGTTTTGTTTAATATGTCTGAAATTTCTTGATCTGTTGCCGCAACAAGATTTGTGTTCACAACCTGTTGAAGATATTGCTTTGCCTCCTTGTCATCCATGTAAAAAGATTTTGTGGGCAATCGTTTGTTTAATACTTTTCTAGCAATGTCTTGAATTGATCGCTGAAATTGTCCACGCTCATGAGGTGCGGCCTTCATATACTCACGAGCAGTTGTCAAAGCCTCTTGTTCTGTTGCGTCTTCCCAGCCAGAAAGATTGTTTCTTGCTTTGAATAATGCCTTTGATAACTTTTGAGCATCATCTTCTTGCTTTTTCTTTTGCATTGCCCAACGCTCACTTTGAGCCTTTATGTCGGCATCAAATCGATGCATGTGTTGTAAATGCTCCTCATCATGCTCCAACTCATCGTTCAGATAATCAAGCCATTTTATTACAGGCTCTGGAAGTGGCGGGCGTTCTATTTGTTTGTAACTGTAATCATCTGTGATCGTCCTCTGTTTACACCAATGTAGTTCAAAAATAGCATTGTGGAGACCACCCATTGAACGATCAGATATAAAAATTCGCTTCTCAGCATCCCCCATTTTATGAAATTCATCAGGAGCATGCGTGCGATAAAGCGAAGGTATGTAACCGAATCGTGTGGCAGTTACGTCCCACATGGCCTTTTTTAATGCTTCATATGGCGTCTTAATAATCTCACCAAGCGGCTTGTTCCACCAACCTAGTTGGGCAATAACCTCAGAAGCAGAATAATCATAACTCTTTGGAAGCCAAAGCGTATCAATCCTGCTATTTAATGTGATTGGTTCTAATGGCTTGTCTGGCTTACGATATTTGCGACGAACCTCATCACTCGATAAATAACGATCAGGGTCTTCTTCCTCTTCTTCTAACCATAGTCTAAATTTAAACTCCATGTTGATATATATCGTAAACTGAGAAATTATTGAGATGAACTTTAAACAGTGGATAGAAGCACAAGGTATGGTTAACGATCCCTGGACCGCTATGGAAATCCTGGGTCTTACAAATAAATCGGGCGGAAATCTCGATCCACAAGAACTTATGGCTGCCTATCGATCCGCTGCCAAAAACGCTCATCCCGATGCCGGTGGCAGTAATCAACAAATGTCCCTGGTAAACGCAGCCAAAGATTTCCTCCAATCCTATGGCCAACCACTACCCACTAAACCCGATGTAAAACAAAAAAGCTTCTGGGATACCGGCACATCTGTAAAAACAACAACTAAAAAAGAAAAACCCAGAGGCTCAGAATCCTATACCGTCAAAGATTTAGAAGCATTTATCCACTCCGTTATGGAAATGGGTGCCACCAATGTCTTCGTTAAAACAAAAGTAGATCGTATGCCAATGGATGCAGAATTCGGTGACGGTGTTGGTAGCCGACCATTAGGTAGCCAAGAGAAAAAAATAAGTGGCAAAGATTGGAACGCCGATCAATACCTGTCCTTCATCTTCAACACCATGTCCAAAGATAGAGCCGAATACCCAGAAGGTATCGTTTGTATCAAAACAATCCCACAAGCCCAACAACCCTATGGCTGGATTACCTACTATTGGTCCGCTGATCGAAGCTGGGAACGATTCCTCGGTGCCTATTCCGCCGATTATTACGTCCGCACCATCGAATTCATCAAACCAACCGAACCAGTAGCCAAACCTAAAGATGCTCTGAAAAATCGAGCTAATGTCGAAAACTACCTCAGAGAAAAAGGTATGAAACTTTTGGCAGCTAATAAAGATCATTATTGGGGACTTGCAGAACATATGGGAAGACGAACCCCTATCGGCTACCTTATCGAAACTAGCCCCAGAGTTTTCTCTATCATCCATCGTTACCAATACAAAGGTAGCTATCGATCAGAAATGAAAGTCATTACACTTGACTCTAAATCCTATGGACAGGTTACACCCGCTATGGTAGATATTGCAATCAATTGGGTTAAAAAACGATATGAACAAAAAGGATTCGGTGAAAAAGAATGAACTTCAAACAATGGATAGAAAGTTTTCGTCATCCAAGCAACGTCCCAGTTGACTTCGCTATGGCTATCTATAAAATCTTCCATAATCAAGCCGATTATCCAGAATGGGAAACCTTGGATAGCTATCAAGCACACCAAGACCCAGTTTTCGATTGGATCAATGCAGTTCTACAAGCAAATGGTGTAGAAGATACAAAAAAAGAAATAGATTGGTTTAAAATGCAATTGGCCAAAGGTAGAAATTAATATAGTCCCAACTTCGGGGCACATTTATTAAATGCATTTCCATTCGCTTAAACCGTCACTAACCTCGAACCGCTTGGCTTTTCATCCCAATAAGTTGGCTCAGGTTTGGGAGCATTTTCATCATCGCCATCATCATCCTTTTGCCAATCATCTATTACTTTTTTTACCCAAATTGCTAATTCATGGGGCGTATGCAATCTTCCTCCCGAAGTATTGCTTCGCTCCCCTACCTTTTTGAGATTGTAACCACCCCAACTATTCTTGCCCATCATTACCGTTATATTTCCTATAATTTCAACCTTGGAATTACCATCAATCTCCCCAGTCATCGAATCGTAAGAATCAATCGGTCGCTCATCTACAGCATTCGCCGTCAAAAAGAAATGCCCCTTGGTACAATAAAAATGACCAGCAACTGTTACCGTTTTTATGCCACTCAATCCGTATGGACGTGGTTCAAATTTCCATTCTCCATCCGTTACAACAAACTCCAATGTTTTCTTGATCGCTTCCGTTATGTCTTTAAACTTCACAGTCGCTTCTAACCATGTTCTAAATTTCATGTTCCAAAAAATCTCCTTAAATCTATTGCATAATTATAGTCCTTGGGGCCATACATCTTATCCTTCCTACCCGTGCCATTATCATAAATACTCTCCCCCCCACCACGATACATACCCAGTTGTAAATTCGATACTGCTCGGTGCAATTCGTCAATCCTTTTTATCTGCTGCCTCGTTGGCATTTTAAAAATCCTTAAATTCGCATAATCATTGCCATAATGTAAACTCATCGACCCAAACCGCTCACAAAATTCCCTAATGGCCCAAGAACCACTAACAATACCAACATCATCCCGCAGAAAATGACCAACCTCTCGATGGTCAATCCCCCGCACGTCACCGGGAGCACCCTTGTTGCTCCCAGAAAAATTTAGCATACTTCCATCAGCCAAAATATAACCCGCTACCGCAAAATTATTCGTAATCCCATAATACCGCTTTATTCGAGTTAATAACTTCTCATCTGGGCTTCGCTCCACAGACTTACGATGTAATGACCGAAGTGCAGCGGCATGGTCGGGAAATATCTTTTCATCAATCTCCCCATCCCTCATCATACCAGTCATTATTCTTTTCGCATCCTCAGCACCACGCCAATCATAACCCTTCCGAACCATATAATTATTAACAGATTGCCACTGCTGAGTCGTTAAATTCGTTTCTAAAAAATTTCTAAATTCCATTACTATTATATAGCAAATGCCCTGGACTTTTTAAGACAGGGAACAATTGCACGCAATAGGGCGGCAATTATAACAATATGAGGTGTTTT
>JALNZK010000012.1 GCA_023229365.1 Pseudomonadota bacterium
CCGCGAGCTCCTTCGGGATGGGCTCCTTCTGATCCACCTCCTCGCCGAGCTCGCGGCGGATCGCCTTGAGCTGCTCGCGGAGGTAGTACTCGCGCTGCGTCTTCTCGACCTTCTCCCGGATGTCCTCGCGGATCTTCCCGGCGAGCCGCGCGAGCTCGAGCTCGCGGGTGAGCGCCTCGGCGACGAGCAAGAGCCGCTCCTCGACCTTCGTGTTCGCGAGGAGCGCGAGCCGGTCGTTCCTCGGGAGGTCGATGTGCGAGGCGACGAAGTCCGTGAGCTGCGCCGGGCCCTCGAGGTTGGCGGCGGCGATGTTGAACCCCTCCGGCAGCCCGGGGATCTCGCGGAACAGCTCCTGCAGCGACATCCGCGAGGCGCGCCACAGGGCCTTGTTCGCCATCGTGTCCTCGTACGTGTCGGGCGGGTAGTCGACCTTCGCTATCAGGAACGGCTCGGTGCGCGCGTACTTCTCGACCTTCACGCGGGTGACGCACTCCACGACGACGGAGCGGTTCCCGTCGGGCAGGTTCAGCACCTTGAGCACGCGGGCGAGCACGCCGCTCTCGAGGAGCTGCTCCGGGCGCGGCGGCTCCGGGTGCGCCTCGTCGAGCGCCTCGAGCCGCGGCAGGAGCGCGACGAAGGGCCCCTGCGCGAGCGCGAACTCCATGGCCTCGCGGGACTTCTCGGAGCCGAGCAGCATCGGCAGCGTCATCCCGGGGAAGAGGATGTGCTCGTCGAGCGGGACGACGATGAGGTGCATCGGGCGCTCGCCCGACATCGGAATCAGCCCGTGCTCGTCCGGCTTCGCGGGCTCGCCCTGCTTGTGGACCGGGTTGCCGTGCTCGTCGAGGAGGATGGTCTTTTCGTCCGTCATGTCACCGTCCCTTGAAGGCGTCTCGGGGGATTGTAGGCACGTGCGGCGCGGGTGGCAACCCGGGAGGAAGCGGCGAAGCGCGGGACGGCGGGGACAATCAGGACTGGCAGGACTCCCGCATCCCACCTGTCCCGCAAGTCCTAGCAGTCCCACTCCGCCTTCGTCCCACTGCGGCCGCTGGGCCTCTACGCGTACGAGATCGAAAGCCCGCTCACGAGGACGTGCCACCCGTCGACCGCGAGGAAGAGGAGCAGCTTGAGCGGCAGCGACACGGCCGCGGGCGGGATCGTCTGCAGGCCGAGCGCGAGGAGCGCGTTGCCCGTGATGAGATCGATCACGAGGAACGGCAGGAGCAGGAGGAACCCGATCATGAACGCCTCGATGATCTCCGTGATGGCGAACGCGGGCAGGAGCACGCGGACGGATCGCGGATCCGAGGCGGCGCCGTCGGGCTGGAGATCGCGGAAGAAGGCCACCTCCCCGTCCGGGGTGTTCGCCGCGAGGAAATCGACCATGGGGGGCGACACCGCGTCGTAGAGGGCGCGCGCCTCGCCGATCCCGAGCGGGTCGCCCGGCGCCGCGGCCGGATCCGCGGTGCGGGTCACGGACTCGGCGGCGTCGGCCATCTCCGAGGCGACCGGCGCCATGATGCCGAGGCTGAGCACGACCGCGAGCGCGGTGATCACGGAGGCGGGCGGCACGCCGGGCGCGCCGAGCGCCGAGCGCATGAGGTGGAGCACGACCGCGATCTTGGCGAACGACGTCCCGGCGATGAGCGCGAACGGCGCGATCGCGGCGAGCGCCATGATGCCGAGGTGGCTGAACATGGCGGTCTCGCCGGTCACGGCGCCTCTTCGGGTCCCGCGGCGGGTGCGCGCGGCGCGGAGGGTTTGTGGAACGCGACGCCGTGCTCCGACACGCCGACGACGAGGAGCTCGCCGTCCACGTCGACCAGGTAGAGGTTGCGGCGGGGATCGAGCGCGAGCCGTTCGACGACCCGCATCCGGGCGTCCCCGCGGCGCGCGGCGAGGCGGGGGCCGAGGAACCTCGCGGCGGCCCACGCGGCGAGCGCGACCAGGGCGAGCACGAGCGCGGACTTGGCGACCAGGGGGCCGAAGTCCGCGAGCAGGGATCCGGACGCGAGCAGCATGGCCACGGACGATACTTGGCCCCGCCGGCGTGTCAACGGAGAACGCGCCCGGCGCTTGTGGATCCGCCGCGATTCCGACAAACTCGACGAGGCGGGACACGAGGAGGTGGCCATGCGTGCGCTGTTCCGGATCGGGTGCGTCCTTCTTGCGGCGGCGGGGAGCGGGGCGTGCGACGGCGGGGAGACGTCCTCCGGCATGAGCTGCGACACCGACACGGACTCCGACGGCGACTCCGACACGGACGGGGATTCGGACGCGGGCGCCGACGGCGGCGCCGACGGGGGCGACGCGGACACCGACGCCGACGCCTTCACGCTGTTCACGCCCGCCGATGGCGAGCACTTCTACCGCCTCGCGCCGGTGCTCTTCTCGGGGCACACGCCAGGCCCGCTCGAGGTGTTCGCGGACGGCGAGTGGCTGCTCGGCTCGGCGCCGGCGGCGGGAGAGTTCTCGTTCTCCTACGCGTTCAGCGGCACGGGCGCGCGGCCTATCACGTTCGTCGTCGGCGGCGATCTCGCGCTGTCGATCACGCTCACCATCGACGAGAACCTCGGGAGCGTCTGCCTCGACCCCGGGCACCCCTCCTCGGACGGCGACAAGCTGTGGGAGGCGATCATCAACCGCAAGGTCGGGTTCTACCTCGAGGATCTTCTGCGCGCGGCGGGCTGGGACGTGCTCCTCACGACCGACGACATCAGCGAGGAGACCATCTTCGCGGACGACTTCGACAACGAGGGCGCGGAGGAGCAGGCGATGCTCGTCGTGTCCTCGCTCGGCTCGCGCACCGACGCGTGCAACGCGTGGCCCGCGGACTACTTCATCTCGCTCCACCACAACGCGGTGACCGACACGGTCGTCAACTACACGCTCACGATCTACGGCGAGGACACGGCGTACGACCCTTGGTTCGCGGACGCGCCCGACTGGGCGGCGCTGACGACGGACCACCTGTACGACGTGATGGACGTGACCGGGTACCAGACCTGGGGCGATCGCAGCGCGCTCGGCTACGGGCTGTACGTGCTGCAGAACACGGACGCGATCGGCATCCTCACCGAGGGGTCGTTCTACTCGAACCCCGAGGAGTACGACCTCCTCAACACGGACGACAGCTACCTCGCGGGCGAGGCGGAGGCGATCTTCGCGGCGTTCGACGAGTTCACGGCGGGGTAGGGGAGCCTTGTCCCGAGAGGCGCAGCGGCTTTGGGCCGGGATCCTCGCGATCGCGGCTTGCCTCGCCGCCTGCGGGCCGCCGCGAATCCCGGAGGGGCCTCCGGGCGAGGGCGGGAACGTCGGCGGCAAGTACCGCTGCGCCGACGTCTCCGGGAGATCGGATCCGTGGCTCGTCGAGTGGGTCGGCACGAACAAGGCGCGGATCCAGGCGGCCTCACAGGACGGGGTGCTGCTCGTGCGCTACGCGAGCTGCGAGCTCGAGGTCCTGTACGGCTGCGAGCGCGAGGGCGACTACGCCCTGGTCGCGACGACGCCGAGCTCGAGCACCGAGTACATCACCAGCCAGGAAGACATCTTCGCCAAGCTCCCGATAGGCGCGCTGAACCTCGCCGCCGAGTTCCGCGCCGGAGACAGGTGGTCGCTCGACTACGTCATCGTCGGGATGCGGCGGGCGCGGACTGCGGCGTTCGGCCGCGACGCGCTCTCCGTCGGGTGCGCGCGTGCGACGCACTTCGTTTCCGGCATGGCGATAGGCGCGTACCGCCTCGTGTCCGAAGCGCGCCGCCGAGCGGGCGTGGAGGCAGGCGTTTCCGGCGCGGGCGCCGGCGCGTCGACCGCTGCGGGCGCGGGCACGCTGCGCCAGGACGGCTTCCCGGAGACGTGCGCCGGCGAGCAGGCGCGCGCCGACGATCCGCGCTGCCAGGCGATCGTGCAGCTGTTCCTCGAGCCTTTAGGCGAACGGGCCGCGGACGAGCAGCCGGCGGCCCCCGCGAGCGGCGCCGGGGCGGGCGCGGCGACCCCGCCTGTCGCCGTGACGCAGAAGGGCGCCGCCAGCTACGGCGCGCAGCTCGAGGGGGCGTGGGCCGCGCTGCGCGACAAGGCGAAGGGCGCCGATCTGGAGCGTCGGCTCGAGCTGTACCAGCGGTTCCTCAGCGACTACCCGGTGGAGAACCCGCACGCGGCCGGCGCGCGGCAGGAGATCGCGCGCATCGACGACGCGCTCGCGGCGAGGGCAGCGGCAGAGGGTGCGGACGCCGAGAAGGAGAGGAAGCTCGCCGCCGAGCGCGAGCGGGCGACGCTGATCCGTGAGGCGTACGAGGCCGCGCGCGGGGCGAAGGGCAGCGCGGCCGAACGGCTGGCGATCTGGAAGCGGTTCATCCAGGCCTACCCGGGAGAGGACAACCCGTACCTGAAGACCGCGATCCGCGAGGCGAAGCGGCTCTCCGCGCAGGGCGAGACGTCGTCGAAGGAGGTCGGTCCCGCGGGCGTGGAGTGGGTCTACTCGGCTCCCGCCGGCGTGCGCTTGACGCGGAGCGAGATCACGGTGGAGCAGTACCGGGCGTGCGTGGGCGCCGGGGCCTGCTCGTCGGCGGGCCTCGGCGTGCCGTTCGACGGCGCCGTCGAGCGCCCGGAAGCGGCGGCGACGTGCAACTGGGGAAAGGCCGGCCGCGGGAAGCACCCGATGAACTGCATCGATTGGCGGCAGGCGGTGGCGGTGTGCGCCTGGCTCGGCGGCAGGCTGCCGACGGAGGAGGAGTGGGCCGCGGAGGCGTCCGACGCCGGCGGGCGTCTGTGGCCGTGGGCCGGGGCCGCCGGCGTCTCCTGCGATAGGGCGGTGTGGGGCGGGGGCGCCGAGGGGGACGGCTGCGGCCGCGGTGCGACCTGGCCGGTCTGCTCGAAGCGCGGCGGCGACAGCGCCTCCGGGCTCTGTGACGTCGTCGGCAACCTCTGGGAGTGGACGAGCTCGGCCTACGACGGCGAGCACGACTGGCGCGTGCAGCGCGGCGGCTCCTGGCACACGGGCGATCCGTCGCTGGCGACCGCGCAGGTGCGGGGCAGCGCCGGTCCGACGCAACGGGACGGGTACACAGGCGTGCGCTGCGCGCGGACCGGGAGCTGACGGCGGGCTCACCCCAGCGGGAGGGACGGTTCGATAGGATCCCCGGGTTCAGCGCGGGGTGAGGCGCCGCACCTGCCGCGCGATGCCGACGGCGAACGGGATCAGGCAGACGAAGAAGACCATCGCGCCGAAGATGAGCGGGATCCGCGCCTCGGCGTAGCCGACTTCCGCGATCTCGGGAGCGAAGCCGTCCCCCCAGGCGATCGCCTCGGCTACCATCATGCGCCCGTATACCCAGCCCGCGACGCCGACGAGCAGCGGCACCGGGACGTTGGCGATCCCGAGGATGAACGACCACCTCCGCGCGAACGCCGCGTGGAGGATCGCCGCGACGAATGCGGCGAGGCCGAAGAGCGTGATGAAGGGCATGGCAAAGCCGCCTTCCAGGAAAAGATCCATGGTCGCCTCCTCGTTGCGGTCGGTCGTCGTGGATTCTAGTGCGGCGTGGGGCGGGGCTCAACCGGCGACGCTACTCCCAGTAGTAATAGGGGTTGTACGGGCGCGGGGGCGGGGGCGGTGCGAAGCCGGGGTCCGGGCTGTGTGGGAACGGATTCGGTTCGTAGGGGCGGGGCGGCGGCGGGTAGTAGGGCCGGATGACGCCGCGGGCGATCAGCCCTTGGTGATCGTCATAGTAGATTGCAAGCTTGGAGTCGGGCCGGCGGCTTCGCCGTTCGAACGTCGTCTCGGAGGCGGGCGAGTAACGATCCTCCCCGTAGCCGGTGCCGATCCCCTGCTCGGAGCGCTCGCGCGCCGCGTAGCCACCCGCCGCGTCACCGCTCGCGGACGGCGCGGCCGACTTGCCGTGAGAGGAGCCGAGCCTGCGGGACTCGTAGTAGTCGTCTTCGTATACCGGAACGGGGCGCCTGTCCTTCTCACGGAAGATCGCGACGCCGATCACGCCGACGTCGCTGTCGTCGCCCATGCGTGCTGCGTAGGACTCCTCCACCTCAGTGAACCGGAACGCCGCGACGCCGCTCCATGACGTCCTGAACCCGTCGATCTCCACCGAGGCATACGGGTCGATGACGTACCCGCGCTGGCGCTTGTAGTTGCCCTGGCGGCCCGTGATCACGTCACGGCCGTCCACGGTGACAACCGCCTCGACGCGCTCGCCGGTGCCGTTGTAGACGCGGATCGTGTATCGCAGCCCCTGGCGCCCTTCGACGAAGGTGTAGCCGCGATGATGGTACGTCGGCAGGACGCCGTCGTCCGAGTCGATCTGGACGCTGAAACTCCCGCCCCACGAAACCGAACGGGACATCTTCTGCGCGGCGGCGGGCGCCGCGTACAACGCTACGGCGACGGCGCCGGCGGCGACCGCGAGGGCGACTGTCGAAACGGAACGGCGCATGTCTCTCCTCCTTGAACGGCTCAGGTGGATTTCCTGTGCTCCTGCGGTGAGACGGGCGGCCGGGAAAAAGGATCTACTCGCGCTGTCCCCGATGCATTCCCTCGCGCCAGCGCCGCAGGTCCTCTGCCGTGTCGATATCCCACAACGTCGGGCCGCGCCGCACCGAGAAGCCGGAGCTCATGACCGCGTGCTCCAGCGCGGCGAGCGCGCCTCCTGTCCCGAGAGGGACGGTGCGGAGCGCCTCGCGGATATCGACCGTGGCACCGAGCGCCCAGAAGCCGCCGTCCTCGGCGGGACCTATCGACACGTCCGCCTCGTCGAGCAGGGATGCTGCGCTGAGCACGTCGGCGGGAGCTATCTCGGGGTGATCCGCACCGACGGCGACGACGCCGCGCCGCGGGGCGTTCGGGTCGGGGCAAAACAGCGCGCAGAGGTTCCCGAGCATGTCCGCGTTCGGCTGGGGACGCAGGTTCGAGGCGATCGCGGCCGGAAGCGGAGACGACGCCGGCCACTCCCCGAGGTGCCAGAGCACCGGTGCGAGATCCGGTCGCTCCCGGCACGCCGCGACGACAGCGGCGATGGTCCTGTCGAGCAGCTCTGTGTACACGGCGAGCGCCTCAGCCGCCCCGATCTCCTCGGCGAGGCGCGTCTTGACGCGGCCGAGGATCGGCGCACGCACGAACAGCGCGATCTCGAGCATCCCTCTTTTCTTGTCTGTCCCCACGTTGCGTCCTTATCCTATCGGCAATCCCCCATCAACGTGTCCGCCTACCCCGTGAACGTCGACTGTCGAGCGCCGGTGGACGCCTTGGAGTAGCAGTACGCGCACCCTCCGAGGCACACGTCGTCGTAGCGGCCGATCTCCTCGCTCTCGACGCAGAGGCAGTGCGTCCGCTGGGAGCGATCCCGGCCCAGCGTGCAGGGCTCTCCGTGCGGATGGCCATGGGCGAGGATGTCCGCGGGAACGCACTGCGCGGGCTGGACGTACGGGCTCAACGAGAGGTTGTCGGGTTGCGCGCACGAGAGGAGCGCGATGCCGAGCGGTCGCGCGATTTCGACCATCGAGCGCACGAAGGCCGGTTTCTCCTCTTCGCGCCAGCGAGGGATCCCCGCGGCCTCGAACTGCGGAGCCAGATCGCCCTTGAGGCTGCGATACGAAGGAAAGGAGAACGTGCACGTGGTCACGCCGAGCGCCGACATCGCGGCCGCGATACGTGCGAAGTCTTCGAGCCGCGAGTGTCCGGCGAGGATCGGATCGAACCGCCACCGCACGCGCCAGGGCTCGTCGTGGAAGGCGCCGACGAGCGCCGGCAGGGCGTCGATCGCGGCGTCGACGGACGGTGTCGCGGGTTCGAGGCGTCCTCCGCCGAGTCCCGTGATCGTGAGGTTGACGATCGGGTTCGCGAGCTCGAGGCGCACGAGATCGTGGAGCGCGCCGCCGCGGAGGAAAGGTGCGAGGTGTCTCGTCCAGAAAACGACGCCATAGAGCGGGCGCGTTCTCGAGCGCGCCACCCGGCCGCGGATCCGGGACGCGCACGTCTCGGCGTGGAAGCCAGGCAGATCGGTGCGCCGCGACGCGGACAGGATGAGCGGGCGGCCGCTCTTTTCGGGCTGGCCCATCGCGGCATTCTATCCCGGCGGGCCGCTCGCGTCAGCCTCGCAGCGAGAGGGTCGCATTGACCTGCCCGCGGCTGTGTGATAGTTGATTGGCAACGATTTCGGGAGGTTGCAATGCGCGTAATTGAGACCGAAGAGGCCGCCCGGCGACTGGCGCGGGCGATCGCATCGGACCTGTCACTCTACAATGAGGACAAGATCCTCGAGGGGCTCCAGGCCGACAACCTCTACGAGATCCTCGCCGAGGAGATCGAAGAGGGGCGCGAGCTGTTCCGCGGCCGCGTCATGCCCGAGCTGTTCGGGCTGAATTTCTACGATCGCGCGATTATCGATCTGCTCATCAAGTCCAAGGGCCACATCAAGTGCAAGCTCTGGTAGGTCGGTGATCCACGAACCTTCCCTTTCGGAAAGCGACATCCTCGACGTCTGGCGCTGGGTCGTGGAGGACGGCGATCGCGGTGCGCGGCTCGACAAGTTCCTGTCCCGCCAGGAAGACGTCGAGATCACGCGATCGCAGCTGAAGCGGGTCATCGACGCGGGGTTCGCGCGCGTCGACGGAACGGCCGCACGCCCGGCGAGACTCCTTCGGCCCGGTCAGATCGTCGAGTTGCGCGTGCCGCCCCCCGAGCCGCTCTCGGCCGAGCCCGAGCCGATCCCGATCGAGATCCGCTACGAGGACGAGCACGTCGTGGTCGTCGACAAGCCGCAGGGGCTCGTCGTGCACCCGGCCCCGGGCCACGCGCGCGGGACGCTCGTGAACGCCCTGCTGCACTGGTGCGCGCCGCGGGGAGGCGATCCGCTTCGCCCGGGCATCGTCCACAGGCTCGACAAGGACACCTCCGGGTTGATGGTCGTCGCCAAGACCGAGGCGGCCCACGCGCACCTCGCGGTGCAGTTCCACGAGCACACCGTAGATCGACGCTACCGGGTCCTCGTTTCCGGGACGCCTCCGGATCGCGGCGAGTGGCGCACGCTGCACGGCAGGCGCGAGGGCGATCGCAAGCTGTTCAGCTCGCGGGTGAGGCGCGGCAGGAGCGCGGTGAGCGCTTTCGAGACCGTGGAGCGTTTCCCCGCCGGGCCGGCGGCGATGCTCGCCGTGACGCTGTCGACCGGGCGGACCCACCAGGTGCGCGTGCATTGTGCGGACCACGGCCTTCCGGTGCTCGGCGATCGCGCGTACGGCCCCAAGCACCTCCAGCCCGCCCTGCGCGCGGTCCACGATGCGCTCCCCGGACAGGCGCTCCACGCCGAGTTGCTGGGGTTCGACCATCCGATCCTCGGACGGCGGATGACGTTCACGAGCGAGCCGAACCCCGCGTTCTCGGCCGCGCTCGACGCGCTGCGCCACCTCGGCGAGGCGATCGGCTGACCGACCCCGAGCCTTCACTTCCATCTGTTGGTTCGAATATTGCTTCCGACGGGAGACGGATTTTGCCGAAAAGATGACAAGACTGTTATAAGTACGCGAAAATCCAGGAATGATGGAACGGAGAATCGACAAGCTCGGGACGAGGTGTTGCTGAAACGACACGCTTGCAGTGTGGCAAACGCGTGTCACTGTGACTTTTTGATACAGTTTCGAATTGGAATATGAGGAATTTCGAGATGAAGCGCGCTATCGTACTCGCGGATGAACGAAGTGCTAGAATCGTAAATGGTTCCGGGCATATGAAGGCTCTGGCGAAGGTGGGCGGACTGCCGCTCATCATCCGGAACCTCCGGACCCTGCACGCGGCGGGCGTCGAGGAAGCGATCGTCGTCACCGGCTATCAGGACCAGCGCGTGCGGCGAGCGCTCGAGAGCTATCACCTCGGCATCAAGGTCACCGTGGTGCACAACGAGAACTGGCACCTCGGCAGCGCCCACTCCCTGATCGCCGCTTCGGGGTGGATCGAGGACCAGACGATACTCGTTCCGTCGGACCACATGTACCCGCCGTCGCTCGTGCGGCGCGTCATCCACTGCCCGGTCGCCGCGGACTCGGTGCTGCTCGCGGTGGACCGACGCCGCGACGAGGTGTTCGACGAGGAGGAGTGCATCAAGGTCCGGCTCAAGGGCGATCTCGTCACCGATCTCGGGACCGACCTTGACGACGCGGATGGCGTCTGTCCGGGGCTCGTGCGGATCTCCGCACAGCTCGTGGAGCGCCTGCGGCGGCTGCTGCACGACGTCGACATCGATCTCCTCGACGCGCTCCGCGCCATGGCCCGACGCGGCCAGGTGCGCACGCTGGACGTCGAGAACGCCCGGTGGATCAGCATCTCGAGCCCGCAGGCGCGCCGCTACGCCGAGCTGCTCCTGCAGCTCCATGGCGACACGCTCGAGACTGCCTACGCCGGGGAGCACGCCGTGCTGCTGAACCCCGGTCCCGTGGTGACAACACCGCGCGTCAAGGCCGCCGTCGGGGCGCGCGACATGTGCCACCGCGAGCCGATCTTCTCGAGCCTGTTCGATTCCGTGACGCGGAAGATGAAGACGGTGTTCTGCGCGGACAAGGACCACGACGTGCTCGTCGTCACCGCGTCGGGCACGGGCGGCATGGAGTCGGCGATCAACACGTTCGTCCCGGCGACCGGGAAGTTCCTCGTGATCAGGAACGGCGCGTTCGGCGAGCGGCTGGCCGAGATCGCGCGGACGCACGGCATCGCGGTCGAGGAGATCGCGCTGTCCTGGGGCGCACCGATCCCGCTCGACGAGGTGGAGCGCCTGCTCGACGCGCGGCCCGACATCAAGGCCGTGGGCATCGTGCACCACGAGACCTCGGTCGGCGTGCTGAACCCGGTCGCCGCCGTGGGCGCCATGACGCGCAAGCGGGGGGTGACGCTCATCGTGGACACGGTTTCGAGCCTCGGGGCCGAGGACGTCGACGTTGTGCGCGACAACATCGACGTGTGCGTCGCGAGTGCCAACAAGTGCCTGCACGCGTTCGCCGGCCTCGTATCGGTCTGCGTTCGCCGGGACGTTTGGCAGACCATCGAGGGCGACAAGCCGCGGTCGTACTACCTGGATCTGCGAAGGTACCGCGCGTTCCTCAGGGACCGCTGCCAGACGCCCTTCACGCCGGCGGTCAACACGATGATGTCGCTCAACGCGGCGCTGGACGAGCTGCTCGAGGTCGGGCTCGTCGGACGGCGCAACCACTACGTGCGCCTGAACGATCGCATCCGGCGCGGGCTCCTGTCGCTCGGCATGGACCTGGTCGACGAGGAGCGCTCGTCGCACAGCATCACGGTCGTCAAGGTGCCGGACGGCATGACGTACCAGGACATTTACCTCGGCCTCAAGGATCGCGGGTTCATCGTCTACGAGAGCAAGGGCGCCATGTCCGGGGGGTACTTCCAGGTCGCCAACATGGGCGCGCTCGAGGAGATCCACATCGACGAGTTCCTCGCCGCCATGGGGCAGGTGCTCGCCGAGGCACGCCACGGCTCGCTCGTCTCCGCCGCCGCCGGGGCGCTGCGGCTCGTCTGAGCACGACGGGCGCGGGAGGAGAACCGGCGCGCCCCTTCTACTTCTTGAACAGGGCGTGGAGGTCGGCGAGCGCTGCCGAACGGCTCTTCTTCTCGCCGCCGCCGGACTGCCCGGATGACGGGCCCGAGCGCGGGCCGCCGGTCGTCTCGACCATGGGGGGCAGGGCGTGCTGCCCGCTCTCCCGCCGCGGCGCCTGGGACCGCTCTCCGGGCACCGGCGCGGGCTTGAGGGAGAGCGCGATGCGGTTCTTCTCCGGGATCACCTCGGGCACGCGTGCCGTGACGCTCTGGCCGATCCGCACGACCTGCGACGGCTCGTCCACGAACTCGGTCGAGAGCTGCGACACGTGGATCATCGCCTCCGTGGACAGCCCGATGTTGACGAAGGCGCCGAACCGCGTGAGGTTCGTGACGACGCCGTCCACCACCATCCCCGGCTTCAGATCGCGGACGGTCTTCACGAGCGGGTTGAGGCGCTTGATCGTCCGCACCGCCTGGGATCGGTGTCCTCCTCCGTCGGCCGCCAGCGCCGCGCCGCCCTTGCGCCGGACGCGCCGCGCCCAGCCCGCGATGAGGCGCGCCTCGGACAGCACGGCGTCGAGCTTCTCGGGATCGAGATCGGTGGAGTACTCGCCGAGGCCCAGCGCGCCCGGCGCCACCTTCCCGAACTCGCTTGTCGGGCGCTGCGCGCGCCTCCCGAGCACGACGGCCGCTCCGATCGCCTGTGGGAGCTCGACGTCCAACTCCTCGCGCGCCTCCTTGAGCGCGCCCGTATGCACGCGTGTCACCGGGAGCTCGCCGAGGGCCGCGACCGCCGTGTTCAGGCGATCCGTGTCGCCCGCGGATATCGGCAGCGCCGCGGCTTCGGGCTTGTGCTCCTCGACGAGCGCCGCGACAGCGGCCGGGAGGTCCTCGCCGCCGGGGATGATCCGGGTGGCGACGGGGACGCCCGCCTTGTCGATCACCGCGGCGCCGATGGGCGAGCTCACGCTCCCGACGTACAGCGCGAGCAGCGGCTCGACCTTGACCGGCGGCGCGGTCAGGAGACCGAGGTAGGCGAGGCTCGCGGAGCGCAGCGCCTCCGACTCGGCCCGGTGATCGAGCTGGACGCGGATCGCCCGCTCGAGGTTGCCGAGGACGAGCTCCTCGAGGACGCCGTCCGAGCCGCGCTTCTGCGCGCAAAGCCCGAGCGAGGGGAGGCGGGCCTCGGACTGCTCGCGGATCTCGTCGTGCGGCAGAATCAGCGAGATCCGGAGGATCCCCGCGCGCTCGCCGCGTCGGGCGCCGAGCCATTGGTAGCCGCGGATCTCCGCGATGCCGATCTTCGAGGTGGCGTGCGACGAGAACTGGTCTGCGTCCGGGTGGTCTGGCGCCGCGACCTCGATCCGGATCCATCCGGCGCGCAGCGACAGCTCGACGCTCGCCCGCCACAGCTCCACGTGTCCGTCGAGCGCCTTGCCCCACGCGTCGTGATCCGGGTGGGACGCGCGCTGGCACATCCGCGCGGCCCGCTCGAGCGCGCCCAGCTCCTGCGGCGTGGTCGCGATCTTCATGGCGCCGTCCGGGAGCTTCAGACCGCTCTGGCCGAGAACGCGTCGCAGCTCGCGGGCGGCCCCTTTCCACGCGGCGAACGCTCGGTGGGCGTCCGCGAGCTCGCACAGCCGGGCCGCCGGGAACGGGGCCAGGGATGCGTCGTTGCCCTCCAGGAGCGGCGCGATGCCGTCCGCCTGGTCGAGGGCACGACCGATCCTCTGGAGCGCGTCACGCTCGCAAGAGTCGTAGAGGCTGCGGTTCAACCGCTTTGTCAGCTCGATGAAATCCATGCTATTCGCGTTGTGTATCACTATCCCGGGAACGTGGAACGACGCGGCCGGGAGTGTGAATCTTGTTGGCGAACTCTATCTGCCGCGGACGCAGCGGGCGCGGCAGTCATAATCGAAGCGTACCGCCAAATCGTTGGACGCGCCAGAGGTAATGCCGACGATGACGCCGCGCTTGTCGCCGCGCCGCGTCGAGGTCCACATCACGTAGGGCTCTTCCTTGAGCTTGCCGGACGCGAACGCCGCGACCGCCTCCTCCTCGGTCGGGAGGCGCCAGTCGTCCTTGTCGGCGAGCACCAGCTTCTCGCAGTACGCCTTGGCCGCGGCGAGGTTGACGTTCTCGCCGTTGTGGTACTGCTGGACCCACATCCCGTCGAGCTCGAAGTACGCCTGCATCTGGTCGGCGAGCGCCTTCTCCTCGGCCGCGGCGGCGGCCGCGACGCGCGCGGCGGAGGAGGCGGCCTCGGCGGCCCGGGCCTGCTCGATCTGCCGCATGCAGGTCGCGTCGTCCGCGCACCCGTCGTCCTCGCAATCGAGGAGGCCGTCGTTGTCCTGATCGACGTTGTCCACGCAGTCGTTGGCGCCCTTGCCCTCGGGGCCGGCCATGCAGGAAGAGAGGGCGAGCGCACCGAACGCAAGGCCGAGCGTCTTTCGCATGTTCTTCACTCCAGCATCATGGTCGCGCCCGCGCGGAGCGCGGCGGCTCGGGCGATCGGCGGAGAGATAGGGATTCGAACCCTAGGTACCTTGCGGTACACACGATTTCCAGTCGTGCACCTTCGGCCACTCGGTCATCTCTCCTTTTCCAAAGAGTGCGGGCTTGACGCCCGGCGGAGAGAGTGGGATTCGAACCCACGGAGGTAGTTAGCCTCACACGATTTCGAATCGTGCGCCTTCGGCCACTCGGCCATCTCTCCGCCGCGCAAAATATATGCGGGCAGATGGCGCGTCAAGTGCCGTGGGGGGTGTCTGCGCCTCAGAACCCCACGCCAACGCCCATCTGGGCGCTCATGGTGTACCGCCCCTCCTCGGGGAACACGTAGTTGTCGTCCTGTTTCGTGGGCTTCATGGGGAGGTACCCGGCGACGAAGATGTCGAAATCGAAGTCGTAGAGCCGGAACATCCTGACGCCGATGCGCCCGAAGGCGTGGGGTGCGAAGTCGTTGATGGTGTCGATTCCGCCGCCCAACTCCTCCGCCCGCCGCTCGAACCTCAGGTACTGCAGGCCGAGGCCGAGGGCGAAGTAGAAGGTCGCGGCCGCGTTCGCGCTCAGCTCGTACCCGATCCCGACGTCGGCGCCGGCCGCTATCTTGAGCACGGGCTTGTCCTCCTCGGCCTCCTTCGGCCAGCCCGAGAAGGTGAGCCGCCCGAACACCTGCCAGTGCCTCGCCCCGCGCGTGACGCCGAACGCACCGCCGGGCACGAACTCGGCGCCCGAGCCCGTGCGGTACGCCGCCTGGAACAGCTCGAACCGCCAGACGTTGACGCCCTGCACGGCCATGGCGTG
This sequence comes from Pseudomonadota bacterium, assembly GCA_023229365.1. NCBI lineage: Bacteria > Pseudomonadati > Pseudomonadota > Pseudomonadota bacterium. The sequence continues at coordinate 14,861 of JALNZK010000012.1, forward strand.
GCTCGCCCGCTCGATGGCGGAGAGCTTCGTGATGTCCTCGGCGAGGGAGACCGGGTCGTTGCCGAGGACGAGCGACATCGCCTCGGAGACCCGCGCGGGGAGGGAGTCTCCCTTGCCGATCGTGAACCGGATCGGGACGTTCTCGTCGAGCCGCATCGTCAGCTGCTGGCTGCCGCCGACCCGGAACAGCTCGACCGTGAGCGCGACCCGGCAGTCGGCCCCGACGAGCGCGTGGCTCGGGTGGCGCGCGAGCTCGATCTCGACGAGCTTCAAGAGCCCCGGCTGCATTTTCGGATCGTCCGCCTGGACGGTCAGGCAGGTCGTCACCGCCGCGGCGCGCCCGCCGCATGGCAGGGCGACGATCGCGAGGAGCGCGAGCGCAGCGGCGAGCAGCGGGCCATGTGGTGCGCGGTTCGGCACGTCGTCCTCTCCTCGCTCCGCTAGAACACCACGCCGAGCTTCAGCGACACGCCCGGGAACCACGTGCGCAGCTTGCCCGAGGTGTCCTCGGTCTGGGCCACGTAGGCCGGGGCGTTGATCTCGCCCTGGAGGTAGAACTGCACCGCCGACGCGCGCATGAACTCCCAGCCGATCACGCCGTCGATGTCGAGGCCGCCTGTAACGAGCGTGGAGCGCGTGTCGTCGTGATCGCGGTGATCCACGTCCTTGATCGCCCGGAACCACAGGAGCTCGAAGGTCGCGCCCGCGCCCAGGTAGAAGGAGCTCAGGCCGCGCGGATCGAAGTAGTGGAGGAAGTGCACGGCCATTCCCGCGTCACCACCGAGGTCGATGTGGCCGCCTTCCGGGTTCTCGTCGACCGAGGTCGACTGGGTGCCGATGCCGATCTGGGCCATCGCCTCGAGCCCCCAGTTCTCGAAGCGCCCGCGGTACCCGAGCCCGGCCTTGAGGGGGCTGAACACGCGGATCTTCGACTCCGTGCCGCCCTCGTTCGCGCCGCTCTCGATCGCCGAGTCGATCTGGCCGCCCCGCAGCTGCGTGCCCAGGATGAGCACGAAGTGGTTCGACCCCTTGACCCGCTGGACGGACTTCTGCGAGTCGGACCTGAGCACGTTCTCGCGGTTGATGGTGTCACTGATCGGGACGTCGTCGAGGAGCGCGAGCACGGCGCGCTCCGCGTACTGGCTGAGCTCCGAGGGGAAGAGCTGATCCACCCGCTCCTCGCGGCCGGTGCCGCTGTAGCGCGCGAACACGGTCCACCCCTCGCGCAGCGGATACAGCTCGACGACGATCCGCTGCTCGCACTTGTCGTCGACGGCGACGTAGCCGGGCTGGTGCGTGACGAAGTGCTCGAAGAGCCGCTTCAGGTAGACGACGGAGGTCTGGCCGAAGGGCAGCTTCGTGTCGCTCGTCCACAGCGGGATGGGCCCGCGGCCGGGCTTCGGCGGCCCCTCGGCCGGCGGGAAGGAAGGCCTAGGCGGCGCGGCCTTGCGCCCGCTCGGCGTGATCGGGAAGCCCTTCCCGGAGGGAGGGCCGGGCAGGAGCGCCGCGTCCTGTCCGTCGGGAGGCGGCTCGCCCGGGACCAGCGCCGGCGCCTCCGCTTCCGTGGGCGAAGCGGCCTCCGCTTCGGGCGCGGCCTCCTGGGCCACGGGTTGCTCCTCCCCGGCGGCGTCCTTCGAAGGCGCGGCCTGTCCGGCGCTGTCGTCCAGCCGCTCGACGACCTGTACGCACACCTTGACGTCCGCGGCGGACGCCGGCGCCGACGCGAGCATCAGTGCGGCGAGCGCGGCACAGCCGATGGCGAGTTCGTGTTTCATGGTGTCCTCCTTGTTTGCAGGAGGCGTTTGCAAGCTCCGTGCCGTTCGCCGAGAAGTGCGAGGAGTCAGGAACGGCGCGGTTTCGGGGCATGTCGGGCGTTCGGGAAACTGTGAACTGTGGTCACACCGTGACTCTCGGTCACGGTTCGATCCCGAGCCGCGCCGCGATCCAGTCGAGGATCTCTTCCGCGAGCTCGATCTTGGAGAGGCGGCCCGTGCTGCGCTCGAACCCGGCGTCGTCGACGAGGACCGCGGTGTTGTCCTTGCCGCCGAGCGCGTCCGCGGCGAGGTTGCCGACGATCAGGTGGCAGCGCTTCGCCATAAGCTTGGTCCGCGACGCGTCGACGAGCGCCTCGGTCTCGAGCGCGAAGCCGACCAGGACGGGCCGCGCCGACCCTTTGAAGCGCGCGCCGAGCCCCGCGAGGATGTCCGGGTTTAGCACGAGCTCGATCGTCGGCGCCGTATCCAAGGACTTCTTGATCTTCCTCTCACTCGGGCGGGCCGGGCGGAAGTCCGCCACGGCGGCGGCCATCACGATCGCGTCGGCGCCCGCCGCGGCGTCGTTCATCGCGCGCTCCATCTCGAGCGCCGTGCACACACGGATCACGGTCGCGCCGCGCGGCGGCTCGAGCTCCGTCGGGCCTGTCACGAGCGTCACGGTTGCGCCGCGCCGTCCCGCGGCGGAGGCGATCGCGTAGCCCATCCGGCCAGAGGATCGGTTCGAGATGAACCGCACCGGGTCGAGCGCCTCCTCGGTCGGGCCGGCCGCGACGACGACGCGCTTGCCGTCGAGATCCCGGCGCAGCGCCGCTGCGACGGCCCCGAGGATCTCCTCCGGCTCCGCCATCCGGCCCGCGCCCACCGTTCCGCACGCGAGCTCGCCGTGCCCGGGCTGCACGATCCGCCAGCCGTGCTCGCCCACGAGGATCGCGACGTTGCGCCGCGTCGCCGGGTTCGCCCACATGTTCGAGTTCATCGCCGGCGCGGCGATCACGGGACCCGTGAACGCGAGCGTCACGGCGGAGATGAGGTCGCTCGCGCGGCCGCAAGCGCATCGCGCCAGATAGTCGGCCGTGGCCGGGGCCACCACGAGCAGCTCCGCGTCGTTCGGCAGATCGATGTGCTCGAGCGCACCCGCGGTCCGGCCGAACATCTTCACCGGCACCGGCTTGCCCGAGAGCGTCTCCATGGTGAGCGGCGTGATGAACTCGCACGCGGCCTCGCTCATGACGACGCGCACGTCGGCGCCGGCCTTGACCATGCGCCGACAGAGATCGGCGGCCTTGTAGGCCGCGATGCCGCCGGTCACTCCGAGGAGAATCTTGCGACCCTGCATGAGTTGGGCTCCTGTGGGGCGACCTGCGACGCGGGCAGCCTCCCTCCAGGCTTTCGGGAGGCAACCCGCTGCGCGGTCGCCCTTTTTGCGGGCTCGGATGCTATATCATTTCGCGCCTTTTTGTGTGACCGCCGAAACATCTGTAGTTTTTTTGCTTACATCTCCCCACCATGGTATACATTGGGCATACAGCGCGGAGAGGCGGTCCGCGATAGGAGGGTGCGATGAGCAACGGTGACGAGACGAAGAGCGCGAAGGACGGCAGGGACTTGATACGGCTCCGGGTCGACGGATCGACCGCCGCCGTGAACACGCTGCGGGATCAGCACACCGCGCGCGGCATGTCCTTGGTCTGCCCCTTCCCGGCGCTCGAGGTCGAAATCCCGGTCCGCTTCGGGAAGGCCGACGAGGCGATGACGGTGGGCACGATCCACCGAATCGGTGTCGAGGACGATCCGGAGGGCGGGCTGCCGCGCCTGCGCCTGTCGGTCCGGGTTCGCGAGACGCGCTCCACGGTCGTCGCCTCGCCGTCGAGATCGCTGCTCGACGAGGCGAGCCGGACCACCCATGCTCCTGACGCCAACGCGCAGACCGACCTCGACATCCTGTCCGGAACGGAGTTCGAGGATATTCGTCTCGACGATATCGTAGGAGAGGAGAGCCTCGAGCTCGGCGAGGTGCGCGCCGAGGCGGGCGAGGAACTCACCGTTCCCTCGCCGCCGCCGCTCCCGGCGGCCGCCGAGCCGGCGTGGGTCGGGTGCGGCGAGATCGCGTTGCCGGCGCACCTCGGCGAAAGGGAGCGGACGCGGCGCCGGCGTCGCCTCGGGACGTTCGCCGCGTGGGCGTTCATCTTCGGGATCGCGGCCGGCGGGGTCTACGTGCTCGGAAGGGCCGAGGTCGTGGACTTCGGATCCCTCCGCGATGCGATCGCGGGTTTCGATCTCTCCTCCGCGCCCGACAGCGCGCGGCTCGAACCGATCGCCTTCATCGACACGGCCGCGACCCGCGCCGTCTCGGCTGTGGCGAGCGAGTCCGCGGGGGCCGCCACCGGCTGGGAGACCCACGCCGATGCGGAGGTCGATCTGGAAACGGAGACGCCCGCACCACTGCCCGCGACCGAATCCGCGGTCGCGGAGGCGGAGCCAGTGGAAGCCGCGTCCGACGCGGCTGAAGCGCTCACCGAGGAAGAGGACACGATCACGTTGCCGACCCGCTGGCCGGCCGAGTACGCGAGCGCCTACCGCCTGCGGAACCCGAACGGTGTGGTCGTCGACGTCCCAGGCGCTCTCGTGGCGCGCGAGGGGTACATCGAGGTCGGCGACGAGCACCCGATGGTGCGCTCGGTCAAGGCGATGCAGCGCGAGACCGGCGCGCGATTCGTCGTGTACGTCAACGGCGAGCTGCCGCGATTCATGACGGCGCCGAAGACGAACGGAATCGCGCTCAAGCTGATCCGCGACGCAGTGGCCGCCGCGGGCCCCGCCGAAGCGGTCGCCGCTCTCGATAAGTGAGCGCGGCCACCGATAGCCCGCTCTGGCCCCGCTTCCTGCCGCTCCTCGGCGCACGCGCAATCGTCGGTGTCTTCCTCGTGCTCGGGCTCGCCCCGATCTGCGTCGACGACTACTTCCGGGTGTTCCACGCCGACTGGTGGTGGGATCACCCGAGCTTCACGAGCTCCCACGAGTGGCTGCCGGGCTACCTCTACGTGTACGGACCCGTCGTCGGCTTCACACACGATCTCGTCGTCGCGCCCCGCGTCCTGACCACCGCGCTGCAGCTGGTCGCCGGCGCGCTCATCGCGCTCCTCCCGAATGCGGCGCGGGGCACCAGGCTCCTCGCGGCCGGCATCTTCCTGTTCTCTCCGCTCTCTCTCGCCCTCGGCACGGCGCCGCTCTCCGAGACGCTCCTCTTCTGCCTGCTCGTCGCGGGGGTCGGGGCGCTCGCGCGGTACCTCGCGTCCGGCGACGTCCGCATCGGTCTGGTCGCCGCCGTGCTCTACCTCGCCGCGACGGCCGTGCGGTACGAAGGATTCGTCTTCGCCGCCGTGTTCTTCGCCCTCGTCGTCGCAAGACGGCCGGCGAACGCTGGGCGCTGGCTCGGGGTCGCCGTGGCGGCGGTTCCGTGGATCTTCCCGATCGCGTGGACGGCGCTTCTGTGGGCTTCCGTGGGAGCGCCGTTTTCGTACCTCGGCAGCGTCCGCGACGATCACTTCGGCCCGGGCGACGTCCTCGGATCGCTCGCCTCGGCGGAGGGGGCCGTGACCGCGCTCCTCGCCCTCGCCGCCCTCGCCGTCTCCGCGGTGCGGGTCGCGGCGTCAGCCGTTCGCGGGGAGCTCGGGGGGCGGGTCCTCGAGCTTCACACCGTGGTCGCCATGGCCTTGGCCGGCGCCGTGATCCTCACCGGCAACGTTCCCTCCCAGTACCCGCTCCGCCTCCTCTTCCCGGTGATCGCGTTCGGCGCGCTGCCGCTCGCGGAAGCGGCCCTCGCCCGCTTCGCCGCGCACCCCCGCGCCGCGGTGCTCGCCGTCGCCGGAGCGGCCCTCTCGTTCGCAGGCGCCGGGCTCGCCGTCGTTTCGCGGGCACCGGGTGTTCCCGCCGAGGACCTCGAGGTCGCGGCCGCGATTCGGGAAGGCTATTCGAGCGGGACCCTGCGCGACGAGGAGCACGTGGTCATCCAGCGAGACCTCCCGTCTGCGGCGGCCGTCTTCGTGTTCGCGAACATCGACGATCGCGTCCACGTCGACGCGCTGGGCGTGAGGTGCCCGGCGAGGCTCCTCACGGCTAGCCCGGCCCTGTGCCCGGATCCCGCCTGGGCGAGGCGGGCGCGGGTGGCCGTCGTCCGCGCGGGCGGCTTCGAGGAGCTCTACGTCGCGAGGCTCGGTTGGACACTCGGCGGAGTGGCTGGGACATGGCGTCTTTACGTGTGGCGCGAGGGTGCACCGGGCCTTGCCAAGGGCGCCGTTTTCAGGATTCGTGACCGGCGCGCACCGCCTTGGTAGACTCGTCGCAATGATCGGGCTCGTGGACATCCAGCGCACGTTCGACGGCGAGAAGGCCTTGGACGGCCTGTCGCTCCGCGTGCCGGAGGGGGTGCTCTTCGGCGTGATGGGCCCCGGCGGGTGCGGCAAGTCGACCTTGTGCCGCGTGATCTGCGGCCTCGTGCGGCCGGAGTCGGGCGTGGCGATCGTCGACGGGGTCGACCTCATGCGCTCCGGGCGGCGGGAGATCGCCGCGGTCCAGCGCCGTTGCGGCGTCCAGTTCCAGAACGACGCGCTGTTCGAGCACATGACCGTGCTCGAGAACGTGGAGTACCCGCTGCGCCGGCTCACGTCGCTCGGGAACGTTGAGATCAGAGCGCGCGCCGAGGAGCGCCTGGGGATGGTCGGGCTCGACGGCTACGAGGACCGGCTGCCCAACCGGCTCTCGGGAGGGCAGCGGCGGCGGGTCGCGCTCGCGCGAGCCTGCGTCAACGATCCGCGGCTGCTCGTCTGCGACGATCCGACGGCAGGGCTCGATCCGGTCACCTCGCGGAAGATCCTCGAGATGATCCTGGGGATCCGGTTCCAGACACAGAACACCGTGATCGTCGTGTCGTCCGACGTCGTGGGGCTCATGTCGGTGTGCGACGACGCGGCGCTCGTGTGGGACGGCCGCGTGATCGCGCAGGGCCGGCCGCAGGCGTTCGCCGCGAACCCCGCGCCCGAGGTGCGGCGCTTCCTCGCGGACGCTCGCCTTCCGTTCGGGAGCGCCCCGTGGGAGTGACGGCATACCCGGCGAAGGTCGGGCGCGTCTTCCTCGACGCGTCGATCGAGGTGGGCGGCACGGCGCGGCTCACCGTCGACATCCTGCGCCGGCTCGTGCCCCCGGCCTTCGACGTCGGCGAGCTGAAGCGGTGCCTCTACCGCATGGGCTACAAGTCGCTGTCGATCATGGTCGCGACGTCGCTCGTCGTGGGCATCATCCTCGTCATCCAGGCGTTCGTGTTCGTCGATCGCTACGGCCTGCGTTCGCAGCTCGGATCCGGCGCGGGCTTCAACACCGTCCGCGAGCTCGGGCCGATCATCCTCGCGCTCATGTTCTCGGGCCGCGTGGGCGCCTTCACGGCGGCGGAGCTCGGCACGATGACCGTGACCGACCAGGTGGACGGGCTCCGCTGCCTCGCGATCGATCCCATCTCCTACCTCGTCGTGCCGCGCTTCCTCGCGATGATCGTGTCGCTCGTCGCCCTGACGATCGTCGGCAACACGATGGCGCTGGTGAGCGCGTCGATCATGGGCGACGTGATGATGGACGTGGACCTGTACACGTTCTGGAGCAACCTGTTCGTCCAGCTGACGCCGTGGGACTACGCGCTGGGCGTCACCAAGTCGGCGCTGTTCGGCGCGATCGTCGCGGTGACGAGCTGCTACCACGGGCTCGCCACGACGGGCGGCGCGCCGGGCGTCGGCCTGTCGGTCAACAAGGCCGTGGTCTCTTCGGCGGTGGCGATCTTCGTCGTCGACTTCTTCTCGACCTTCGTGCTCGGGTGACGAGGGGCGCGGACCGTCGCGCTCACAGCACGAACGGGATGATCGCCCTGCGCTCCTTCGGGTAGTCGGGGAAGCGGGACAGGTACCACTTGTGGTTCGACATGGCGCGGGGGACGAGGTTCGCCGCGGTGAAAACGGCGAACGCGAGGCCGGCGAGCGACCACGTCGCGAGCGCCCACCCCAGCCACTCGACGAGCTCGCCCAGGTAGTTCGGCATGGTCACGAAGCGGAAGAGCCCGCCCCGCGGGATGCGGTACTCGAGCTCGCCGGGGCGCCGCAGCGCGAGGAGGGTCTCGTCGGAGCGGACGTTGATCGCCATGCCGGCGAGGAAGAGCGCCGCGCCCCCGATGAACCGCGGATCGCAGAGCCAGCCCGCGCCACGCTCCGGGCCGAGCGCGAACAGCCAGCGGCCGTTGAGGTACGCGTTCCAGGAGTTGAAGACGATCGCCATCGCGACGACCGAGATCGGCATCGGCCGCGCGCCGCCCTTGCGGCGGAACGGGTACACGAACGCGCGGTGCAGGTAGTGGATCTCCCACAGCGCGAGGAGGGCGATCGCCGCGGGGTCCTCAGTCCGGTCGCCGAAAAGGAAGAGCGCCGGCATGCCGATCGCCGCGACCGCCTCCATGAGGATCCAGCCCGCGGTGCTCGGCATCGTCGCGCCGAACCCCTTGCGTACGTGGCGGCCGTACGGCGCGGCGATCCGCAGGAGCGCGACCACCGTGACAGCGGCGCAGACGAACAGCCCGACGAGCGCGGCGTCGAAGAAGGTCCGCTCGGTCATGGCGCGCATCTTCGCGGCAAACGGGGGAGGGTGCAAGGTTCCGCTGAGCCACTTTCGGGGTTCCGTGATACTGTAACTGCGGATTTCGACCAACACGGAGGTGCGTCGATGCAGCGTTTCCGGTGTTCGATCCTGATGGGTCTTCTCGCCCTCGCGGCGGCCTCGTGCGAGGGGGCAGCCCCCGGTCCCCTCCCGGCGCCCGACGCGCGCCAGATCGTCGGCGGCTCCGTGGAGGCGGGCTATCCCGCAGTGGGCGCGCTCACGTTCTACTACCCGGGGAACGGCTACGTGGGATCGTTCTGCACCGCGTCGCTCATCGACGACGACTGGCTGCTCACCGCCGCGCACTGCGTGCTCCCGTCCTCCGACTTCACGCCGGTGCCGGCGCTCACGTACTTCTACGTCGGCGGAAACGCGAACCCGCCGAGCCTCGGCGAGGAGCCGACCGCGGGCGATCTCTACCAGGCGGAGTCGTTCTTCCCGCACCCGAGCTACAGCACCATGACCAGCGCGAACGACATCGCGCTCGTCCACCTCGCGGCCCCCATCGACGGCATCACTCCGCTCCAGATCTACACCGGCACGGCGCTCGCGGCGGAGGAGGGAGAGCCGGCGTTCTACGTCGGGTTCGGGGTGACCACCGGCAGCGGCACCGACAGCGGCGTCAAGCGCTCGGCGTACATCGACATCGGCGACGTCGGCACGTTGTCCTACACGAGCTACTACGACGGCACGGGGATCTGCTTCGGCGACTCGGGCGGCCCGGGGCTCTTCGACTTCGGCTCCGGCGATCGGATCATCGGCGTCAACTCGACGGTCGGCGGGTCCCCGACGTGCATGAGCTCGTACAACGACACCCGCGTCGACGCTTACGACACCTGGGTCGCGAACACGATGGCGTCGAACCCGGACTGCGGGAGCGATTCGGATCTGTGCGTCTGCCCGGATGCGTGCCAGGTCGACGGCAGCTGCGACAACACCGTGTGCCAGACGCTGGACTGCGAGGGGCTCTACGATTGCGCCTCCGGGTGCGGGGTGACCGAAGAGGACTGCTACATCGGCTGCTACCTGACCGCGACCTTCTCGGGACAGGGCCAGTTCGACGATCTCATGGTCTGCGCGTACGAGAACTGCGACGGCATCTCGGATGACACCGAGTACGCCGAGTGCGTCGCCGAGGACTGCGCGACGGAGCTCGACGACTGCTTCCCGCCGTGCGACATCCTCGGCGGCGACTGCGACGACGACGCCTGCTACGTCACCACGACCGCCACGACCGCGTGCTTCCCTTCCGTCGGCAACGTCGACGGAGAGGACTGCTCGGACACGTCGACCACGCTCGGGTGCGCGGACGGCCTGATGTGCTACGGCGGCACCTGCCACGACTTCTGCCTCGGCGAAGGGGACTGCGAGGCGGACGAGACCTGTAACGACGGCCTCTTCTCCAGCTACGATCCGAACCTCGGCTACTGCGACGGGGACGCGGACTCGGACACCGACTCGGACGCCGACACCGATTCGGACTCGGACACCGACTCGGACACCGATTCGGACGCGGATTCGGACTCGGACTCCGACTCGGATTCGGACGGCGATGGCGACGCCGATTCCGACACGACCGGCGACAGCTCGTGCGGGTGCGGCGCGGCGGGCCTCGGCGACTCGGGCGGCCTCCTCTCGCTCCTGCTCGGTTGATCGAGCGCCCTTGGAACAGGACGACAAAGCGAGGGCGCGCGCCAGGCGGGACTACCTCTTCGCGGGAGCGACGGCCCTGGCCGCGGCCATCGTCGGGATCGCGGATCGCGGAATGCTGTCCGAGATCCCGATCCCCGTTGCGGTCGCCGCAATCATCCTGGCCGCGGTCGTGTACGTCCGCGTCGCCTACGGGCTGCTGCGCGGACGCGACGACGACTCCGCCGCGCCGGCCACGGAGCGGATGCGGCGGATGGCGTTCATCTGGCTCATCCTCACGGCCGTGATCGGCGTCGCCGTCGTCAAGGATCCCGCCGCGTCCGTATGGGAGGGCGGGGCGGCAGGGCTCGAGCTCCGCGACTGGGCCGCCGGCGCCGCCGGGATCGCCGTCGTCGTCGCGGCGATCGTGCGCGCGGTCCGGATGATCTCTCTCGGGAGGCGGTGACTACTTGACCGGGGTCGCCTTGAGTGACGCCTTGCCGTCCTTCTCGTAGACCTGGAACTGCACGACCTTGCAGCCGTACCGCGCGACGAGCGCGTCGCGGTTCTTCTTGAGCGTGACCTCGAACCTCTCGAACGTGAGCTGATCGACCGGCTCGCCGAGCTTCTGCTTGAGCGCGACGAACTCGCCGTGGATCTTCCTGAAGTACGCCTGCTCCTCCTCCGGGGAGAGCGCGGGTGGCCCCCCCTGGGGCGCGGGTGGCGCGGGCGGCGGCGGCACCGGCGGGCGCGTGCCCGGGCTGCCCGACGCGGGCGGCGGGGGCGCACCTGCGATCGGGCGGGGCGGGGCGATCGCGGCCTGCGGGCCGGACGCCGGCCTGGGCGCGCCGGCGCTCGGCGGGGGCGGGGCGTCCGGAATGTCGTCCGCGCTCGCCTCGACGAACTTGAACGACGCCGACGAAAGGCGAGGTCCCTCCGACGCCTTGCCGAGGATCGAGTCGATGCTCTTCCCCGCGCCGGCGGCGGATTCGAACGCGGCCTTCACCTTGAGGTCCGCGACCTTGTTGAACGAGATCGCGGTCTTCCGGATGCGGCGGCTGAACTTGTAGATGTTGAGCTGATCCTTCGGGTCGGCCGTCTCGAGCGCCATGACCGCCTTGTGGAGCTTCCCCACGGGGCGCTCCGCCTCGAGGTAGTTCCACAGCCAGCCGAGCAGGACGACGAGCACGATTCCGCCGATGAGCAGCTCGCGCGGCAGCTTGTCGATGTCCTGGACGCCCGCCTTCTCGTAGAACTCCGTCGGCTTGGCCATGAGCGACACCGGCGTCAGGAGCAGGTAGCCGACGTCGTTCGCCGCCGCCTCGCCGTGCACCAGCGCGTAGGCGGTCATGAAGTCCTCGGTCTTGGACTGCACGCGCGAGACCTCGCTGTAACCCTTCTCGCGGAACGTCTTGTCCACGAGCACCTTCTCGAGCTGCTCCGCGATGAGGGCGCGCTGCGGGCTCGTGAGCGGCTTCCCTTCCGGGGAGCCCGCCGCGATGATCGTGTTGCCCGCGAAGAAGGCGAGGAGCACCTTCGGCGAGAGCTCGGCCGCGAGCTTGTCGTTCACGAGCAGGGCGTGCACGAGCGCGCCGACGTACCGGCCGCCCTGGACGACCGGCCGCGCGGCGACGAGCATCACGTCGTTGTCCAGCTTCCAGACATCGTCGCGGATGTAGCCCCGCAGCGCGCCGTCGACCGCCGGGAAGCCGGCGAGGTTGTAGCCCTTGGCGTGCGGGTTCGTCCCGATCTGCCCGACGACGGTGCCCTTGGCGTCGAGCGCGATGAGGAGATCGGCCTTGTACTTTCCGAAGGCCGCGTTCCTCTCCAGCAGCACCTTGAGCAGCTTGTCTCTGACCGAGGCCGCCTTGTCCGGGTTCGCCGAGACCTCCGCGAGCATCTTGCGGACGTCCTCGTCGGCGGTGGCGCCGAGCAGCACGTCGAGACGTTTGCGCGCGTGCAGCGTCAACGCGATCTCGACCTTGTCGGACTCTTTGTAAAGGAGCGCGGTCGAGTTCTCCAGGCGCTCGCGGTTCACGAGGTCGGTGGCGAGCAGCACGATCGCGATGAGCGCTCCGCCGAGCAGTGCGAGCAGCAACGTCCAGATTCGGGATGCAAACATGTTCCCTCTACCTGCCTGTCGGCTTCTTGGCGGGCTCCGCGGGAGCCTTGGCCGGTGCCGCGGGCGCCTTGCCCGGGGCGGGAGCCTTGTCGAGCTTCACTTCGACCGGAACGTCGCCGCGTTCGCTCTCGATTTTGATCTTCTGCTCGTGGACCCACTTGCCGCGGAAGAAGACGCGCAGGGTGTAGTCGCCGACGGCGAGGCCGTCCTGGGAGAAGCCGCCGCTCCCGTCCGCCGAGAGCACGAAGGTCGCGTTCGTGACGACGATCCAGCCGCGGAAGTGCGGCATCAGCCGGCACCGCACCTCGTAGACGCCCTCCCGCGCGAACTCGATCGTCCTGAAGGAGCCACGCGACTGCTTCTCCGGCTTGAAGTCGTCGAAGCCCGGGACGTAGAGCTCGTGATCGAACGGATCGACGCCCCGGAACTTGACCGCGGCGCCGGGCCGCACGACAACGACGTCCTTGTCGAGCCCGCCCGCGCGGACGTCCACCTCGACCGGCTCGGCCTTCGGCGGCGGCGCGCCTTCCCGGATGAGCACGATGCCGAGATCGGTTTTCGGCACGACGAACGGCGGCTCGACGTTGCGCACCGCGTTCGGCTCGTTCCAGTAGCCGGGCTTCACGGCGGTCGGCGCCTTGGCGTCCTCGTCCACGAGCGCCTGGCGGAACTGGTCGGTGACGGCGATCTTGCCGACGACCTTGGCCGCCTCCGCCCTCGCGCCGATGGCGAGGGACAATAGGAGAACGGCCGAAATCAACACGCGCGGGAACATGGCGACCTCCTGCTCGAAACGGAAAACGGTCAATCGGACATCCTGACGAACGCGTTGTCGACCAGCACCTTGGTCTGGGAGCTCGGGCGGTAGCTGATCAGCGCGTCGCCGAGGACCGCGAAGTTGTCGTCCTTGCCGACGCTGTCCAGCGTGTACTCGAACCGGATGACGGACAAGGCGGTGTTGGCCCCGTCGAGGCCGTCCACGGTCTTGCCCTCCTCGTAGAAGTACTCGCAATCGGTGACCGTGCCCGCGCCGCTCGAAGGCATGCCCACGGAAACGTTGTCGAACGAGTACGCGATGGTGCATTTCGTGTCGTCTATCAGCGTGTAGTTGTAACTCTCGATGCGCTGCTCGATCACCGCGCCGGAGCCGTCCGTCAGCACGAGGTTCGACTCGCGCAGGTAGGAGCTCCCACCGTCACTGAACAGGAGATTGTACGAATCTCCAAAAACGTAGACGCTGTCGTGGTTGAAATCGGGCCCGAGGAACAGGACGTCACCGGCGCTGCCGAGCGAGTACATGGTGTCCTGCGTGAAGTTCATGTAGACCGCCGCGAGCTCGTCCAGGGTGCTCACCTCGCCGAGATCCTCGGCCCAACCGCCGCTGAAGGAGATCCTCCCGCCGGAGCCGACGGACCACTCGCCGTCCCGGGCGGTCGTCTCTTCGACGGGCGTCAACGCGGTGACCTCCTCGTGCGTGTGGGTGAGGGTGAACGTCCCGTCCGCTCGCAGCGCCAACGTCCAGGTGTCCGTCTCCGGGTCCGAGGCGTCTCCCGGCTGGAAGATCCTCGTGCGCACCCAGGTTCCTGCGAGATCCGCGGCCGCGCCGCCGCCGCTCTCGTCGCAAGCGAGGGCGCTCGCGGCGCAGAGAGCCCCGAGAACCCCGCACAGGACAGCCCGTTTCGAAGGCATGCTTCGTGACCCTCCTCGATGAGGAACGACGTCGAAGACACGTCGTCTCAATTGTGCAGTTTTACCCCCTCGAGCCCCCCGACTCAAGGCTTGACTCGCCTTCAACCGGGGGCGCGGAACCGAATTCGAGTGTATGCTTCGGCCATGACCCGGGACCCGGAAAGCCGCCGCGCCGCTCTCGTCGCGAGCCTCGAGCGCCTCGGCTCCGCGCTCGTCGCCCTGTCGGGCGGCGTCGACTCCGCGCTGCTTGTCGCGCAGGCCGTCGCACACGTGCGCGGGCCCGTCGAGGCGGCCGTCGCGGTCACGCCGCTGCACCCCGATCCCGGAGCGGCCCGGGCGGCGGCTTCGCACCTCGGCGTCCGCCTGCACGAGATCCGCGTCCCGGTGCTCGACGACCCCGAGCTCCGCGAGAACCCTCCATGGAGGTGCTACCTGTGCAAGCGGGCCATCTTCGGGAGGCTCGCGCAGCTCGCTCGAGACCGGGACCTCCTGGCCGTGCTGGACGGGAGCAACGCGGACGATCTGCGCGATCACCGCCCCGGGCGCCGCGCGCTCCGCGAGCTCGGCGTATCGAGCCCGCTCGCGGACGCCGGGCTGACGAAGACCGAGGTCCGCGCGCTGGCCGGCGAGATGGGGCTCGAGGCCGCTTCGAGGATCTCGGACACCTGCGCGGCGACCCGCTTCCCGTACGGAGCCCGGCTCACCGACGAGGCGATCGCGCGCGTCCGGCGCGCCGAGCGGGCCGTTGCGGCGGAGGTGGGCGGGCCGATCCGGGTCCGGGTGCACGGGGACCTGGCCCGCGTCGAAGTGGTGCCCTCGGCCATCCAGGTCCTCTCGGATCCGCTCGTGCGGGAGCGGATCCGCCGCGCGCTCCGGGAGGCCGGATTCCTCTACGTCGCGCTGGACCTCGACGGGTACAGGAGCGGCGCGATGGACGAGGCGCTCACCGAGGCGGAGCGCCGCGCGGCGCTCTCGGGAGACGATCTCAGCGGGCCTGCCTGAGCCCGAGGATCCAGCTCGACCAGTCCTGCTCGATCTCCTCCGCGGAGCCGCCGCCGAGCACGTGCAGAAGCGTCCTGTAGCCCGTCGGATCCTCGCCGCGAGCTTCGTAGAAGGCGTGGTAGAAATCCACGAGCAGACCGCGCTGTTGGAGGTAGTAGCAGATGTATCGCGCCTCGGCGTAGTTGGTGCCCGGATCCTCGCCGTAGAACTGCTCGTCCGTCCGCGAGGTCAGCCACTCGAACGTCGGCAGCTCACCGAGCGCGATCGCCGCCTTGAGCGTCGGGAGGCGCCAATTGACGAGCCCGCGGATGTGGCCGTCGACCGAGGTCGGGTACTCGAACAAAGAGGCGAGCCCTTCGTCGAGCCACGGTGGGCTCGACGGGAAGTTGGCCGCCACGAACGGGTGCACGATCTCGTGGACCAGGGTGCCGCCGCCGGTCGCGATGTTGATGACGATCGCCCGGTGCTCCCGGGAGTAGAAGCCGTAGGGCGTGCCCGGCGATTCGCCGAAGACGCGCAGCGTGTGCTCCGTGTAGCTCTGGTTGGCGGAGAAGAGCCAGATGTCGACGATCTCCTTCGGATCGCGGGCGAAGAAGTCCTTCTTCAGCAGCGCGACGGCCCGCCGGATCGTGCCGTGCGCGTACGCCTCGACCTCCACGGGGTGCGCGTCGCTCACGACGACGAACGGCGGCTCGACCGCTACCACGAAGCCCTGCGGCACGATCCGCCGCAGCCGCATCACGTGCTGCGCGAAGTCGGCGGGCGTGTTCGCGTCCGAGGCGTCCCCGTACTCCAGCTCGCGCGGGTCGAGGCGGAGGCGGACGACGCCCCACTGGTAGCGGCCCTGGATCGACCAGAGATCGAGGAACTCCTCGCGGCTCATCCGGCGGTACGCGCCGTCCTGGATCGATGGGTCGTGGTACACAACCTCGTCGGACGCCCCCTCGTAGCCGAGCACGAGGTGGAAGTGCTCGGTGGCGTCGGCCGGCGAGGCGCGCATCAGCACGATCGACGGCACCCCGCTCGCGAGGTCGGCGTGGAGGGCCGCGAACGCCGCGTCCATCTCGGCGTCCGACCCGATCGGGGTCCAGATCCGGCCCATCTCGAACCCGATCCGCGCGAGCGCGAACGCCAGCTCGGAGGCGTCCAGGCCGCGTCCTTCGACCGGATCGACGTCCGCGCGATCGAACACGTAGTCTTGGTCCATGTTCTCGCCGAGCTTCCGCAGGTACATCTCGGCGGCCGCCTCGCCGCAGAAGTCCTCCTTTTCCACGACGTGGGGCACTCCGGGGATGAGGACGCTCGTGTAGAGGGGAGGGGCGTTCTCGGCTTTCGAGGTGAGCACCGCGGTCAGAATGGCGAGCTGCAACACGCGTTTGAGCATCGCTCGACCTCCGCCGCACGGGTGTTCCCGTAATGCATAGACATACAGAGGGACGTATAAGTTCCCATCATGATCACGGAATTACGAAAAAAAAATGTAAATGCTTTGTATGTTCGGGGCGAGGAACGCGCGGCCGGAGCTTGCGCGTCTTTCGGCCGAATGAGATGGTATCGTGCGGCGCCGCAAGGGCGGTGCGTGGCCCCGGGGACGAGGGGAGAATCGTGAGATGACCGGACTATTCGCACGCGACGCGCGGGACATCCTCGATCTCGAGGGGCACGCGCTCGTCTCCGCCATGGCCGAGTCGAGTCGCCTGCGGGAGCGCCGGCACGGCCGCTCGGTCAACCTGTGCTGGATCGCCAACGCGCGCAGCGGCTCCTGCGATCAGGACTGCGCGTTCTGCGCCCAGTCGTCCCGTTCCGAGGCCCCCATCGAGAAGCACCCGCTCCTCGGCGCGGACGAGATCGTGCGGGCGGCGAGGAAGGCGGCGGACGGCGGCGCGGTGCGGTTCAGCATCGTGACTTCCGGGGGCGCCATGCGCCGCGGCAGCATGCTCGACACGGTGCTCGCCGCGATCGCCCGCATCCGCAATGAGACCGGGCTCGACGTGTGCGCCTCGCTCGGGTGCGTGGAGCGCGGCGTGCTCGACGATCTCAAGCGCGCGGGGCTCACGCGGTACCACCACAACGTCGAGGCGGCCGAGTCGTTCTGGCCGCGCGTGTGCTCGACGCGGCCGTACGCCGAGCAGCGGCGCGTCGTCGGCGACGCGGCGGCGGCGGGGCTCGAGGTCTGCTGCGGCGGCATCTTCGGGATGGGCGAGTCGCTCGACCAGCGCATCGAGCTGCTCGAGGAGGTCCGCGCGCTCGAGGTCGACTCGGTCGCGATCAACTTCTTCACGCCGATCTCCGGGACGCCGCTCGGCGGGATCGCGCCCATCCCGGCGCTCGACTGCCTGCGCGTCGTCATCGCCGCGCGGATGATGATGCCGCGGCGCGACATCCGGGTGTGCGGCGGACGGGAGCGGAACGTCCGTGACATCCAGGCGCTGCTGCTGCTCGGCGGCGCCTCCGGGATCATGATCGGGGGGTACCTCACGACGACCGGGCGGCCGCCGGAAGAGGATCTCGCCATGATCCGCGATCTCGGTTTCGTGCCGGACGAGATCCCGGAGGGGCGCGACACGGTCTCGGCGCCCGAACCGGAGAGCCGTCGTGCCTGAGACGCGCTACAACCGGCAGGTGCTCGTCTCCGGGATCGGGGCCGCCGGGCAGGAGCGGATCCGCAGGACGCGCGTGGCGCTCGTCGGCGTGGGCGCGCTCGGGTGTGCCATCGCCGATCAGCTCGTCCGCGCCGGGATCGGGTACCTGCGCCTCGTCGATCCGGACACCCCCGAGATCTCGAACCTCCAGCGGCAGGTGCTCATCGACGAGGACGACGTGCGCGAGCAGCGCCCCAAGGCGCTCGCGGCCGCCGCGAAGCTCAAGCGCGCCAACAGCGCGGTGGCGATCGAGCCGGTGGTCGGCCGGCTCGACGCGCGGAACGCGAACGAGCTGCTCGGCGGCGTCGACATCGTCCTCGACGGCACGGACAACTTCGAGGCGCGCTACCTCATCGACAGGACGTGCGTCGCGGCCCGCCGGCCGTGGGTGTTCGGCGGCGTGCTCGCGTGGAGCGGGATGTCGTTCCCGGTCGTGCCCGGCGGTCCGTGCCTGCGGTGCGCGCTCGGGCCCGAGCCGCCGAGCGGGCAGGCGCCCACCACGGCGGACGTCGGGATCCTCTGCGCGACCGTCGCCACCGCCGCGTCGATCGAGGTCGCCCGCGCGCTCAAGATCGCGGTCGGCCGGGCGGTCTCGCCGACGCTCGTCGTCTTCGACCTGCTCGCCGAGACGATGCGGTCGATCGCGGTGGTCAGCGATCCCTCCTGCCCGGTGTGCGGCGTCCCTGACGACGCGGGGTGAGAGGCGCTCGGCGCGAGTGTTTGACCGGCGTCGCCCTCACGGCGCGAGGCGGGCGATGAACATGTCGCGATCGCCGGCCGAGACGACCGTGTCGTCCGCGGGCTGGCCGAGGTCGAACGCGGCTGCGTCCTCGAACGAGCCGACGAGCACCGGCGAGTCGTCCGTCAGCGCGGCCAGGGCGCTCGGCCGCTCGGTGCCGATGCCGCCCATGGCGCGCGTCCAAATTACCGCGCCTTCGGCGTCGTACCTCGCCAGCGCGACGTCGAAGCCGCCAGCGGTGGCCAGAACGCATTCCCCCGACGTCTCGGCGCCGAACGTGATCGTGCCGTCGGACCACCCGAACTGTCCGGCAGCGTAGATCGGGCCGGCCGCGCCCTCCATCGATGCGAGGGCGTGGCCGCTGCCCTTGCCCGCCTTCACGGCCCAGGCGAGGCTGCCGTCTGGCTCGTACGCCGCCGTGAACATCCCGCCGAGGTACCCGGTGAGCGTGGTCTGGTTCGGCTCGCCCTGCCCGAAAGTGACAGCCCAGCTGTAGTCGCCGGCCACGGTCACACCGCCGTCGCCGAACTCGCCGATCGCGCGTGCGCGACCGCCATCGCCTTGAGGGAGGCCGTTCGCGGTCACCGCCCATGCGAGCGCGCCGTCCGGGTCGAACCGGGCCACGACCAGGCCGATGTTGCTCTGGTAGAGCGTGGCCTCGTTCGGCTCGCCGGACCCGAGAACCAGGGTGCCGGAGAAGGCTCCGGCCATCGCGAACGAGCCGTCCGGATACGCCACCACGTCGTACGGGAACAGGTTGCCGTCGCCGTCCGTGGCCCGGGCGAACACGAGCGACCGCGACGGATCGTACCGCGCGAAGAAGCCTTGCTGGCACCCCGGCGTGGCGGTCAGCTCCACCTCGCCGGGCTCGCCCTCCCCGAGGAGGATCGAACCGACGAAGATTCCCACGACGATCGCGGAGCCGTCCTCGAGCGCGGCCGCGGCGTAGCCGGCGGCTCCGGCGCCGCCCGCTTCGGATACCACCTCGATCAGCCCGCCGTCGGCTGCGTACCAAGCGGCGAAGAAGGCGTACTCCTCGTCGCCCCACGGGAGCGTGGTCTCGTTCGCCTCGCCCTCGCCGAACACCGCGTCGCCCTCGACCTGGCCCGTGACGATCGACGTGCCGTCCGCGAACGCGTCGGCGCCGAGCACGGTGTCGATCCCGGCGCTGCCTGCTCTCTCGGCCCAGAGCAGCGCGCCGTCCGGGCCGTACGCGGCCACGAACACGTCCTTGCCGCCCGCCGCGGCGAGCGCGATCTCTCCGGGCTCGCCCTCGCCGAACACCGCGGTCTGCTCGAACGAGCCGACCGCTATCGACGTGCCGTCCGCGGCGGTCGCGACGTGGGAGGCGCGATCCTCGCCGGGCCCGCCGGCGCTCCGCACCCACACGGTCGCCGGGATTCCGGTGTCGGTATCCCCGTCGACGTCGGTGTCCGCGTCGGAATCCGCGTCGGCGTCCGAGCCGGCCGTCTCGCCGAAGATCAGGCCGGTCTTTCCGCAGCCCGCGAGGAGAAGGGTGGCGGCGATCGCGGCGGCTCGGGTCATGGGATCATCTCTTTCTTTTCGGCTTCACGGGCGCGGGGCTTGCGCCCGGGCCGAGCGCCATCGCCGCGACCGGATCCAGGGCCGCGCGCTTCGCGAGCACGTAGTACGCGATCGCCGCCGCTATCAACGTGGCGATCCCGATGATCTGCGAGGTGGAGAGCGGGCCGAGCCCGCCGCGGCCGACGTCGCCGCGCAGGAGCTCCATCGCGGCGCGCGTGGCGCCGTAGTACATCGTGAACACCAGGAAGACCTGCCCGCGGAAGCGCGTGCGCCGCCGGACGATCATCGTGATCGCGAACGCGATCCAGCCGTTGAGCACCTCCATGAGCTGCGTCGGGTAGACGAGCGCCGACCAGGCGTCCGACGCGCGCACGAGCCCGTCGTGCACGTGGTGGAGGAACGCCGGCGCGCCGTCGAGCTGCTTGGCGCTGCCGAACGAGCTCTCGGCGAGGCGCGTCTTCAGATCGGCGAGCTGCACGTCCCAGTTCGGGAAGCGCACGCCGAGCGCGCGGACGAAGCCGGGCGCGTCCGCCGGAATCGGCCTGCCGTAGTCGCAGCCGAAGAGGAAGCAGCCGATGCGCGTGATGCCGAGCCCGGCCGCGAGCGTCGGCACGACGACGTCCGCCCACGGCAGGAGCCGGATTCTCGCCCGCCTCAGGTAGATCCACGAGCCGACAAAGCCGCCGAGGAAGCCGCCGTACGCGACGATCCCGCCGCCGCGCGGATCGAGGAACGTGCCGAGGCTCGCGCCGTAAAACAGCGACGGGTTGGTGACGATGTACAGCAGCCGCGAGCCGAAGAGCGCCGCGATCGCGGTCACGACGAAGCAGCCCATGAGCCGATCCTTGGGCAGCCCGTCCTTGGCGCCGAGGCGCATGACGATGTTCCACCCGACGATCAGCGAGAGCGCGAGCATCATCCCGTACGAGAAGATCGGGAGATCGATGCCGGGGATCGTGAACGCGACCGGGTGCATGGAGGCAGGTTAGTTTGGAACGGGAAGATTGGAAAGGACGGGATTGAAGAGAGGAGGGGGTCCGACTATAGTGCGCCGAACCGAAGCGGAGGCGTGAGATGAACGACGTGACGGGCAAGCGGATCGGGTTCGACAACGAGCGGTACCTCGCCGAGCAGTCGGCCGCGATCCTCGAGCGCGTGGCGCGGTTCGGTGACAAGCTGTACCTCGAGTTCGGCGGCAAGCTCGTGTTCGACTACCACGCGGCCCGCGTGTTGCCGGGCTACGACCCCAACGTCAAGATCAAGCTGCTGCAGCGGCTCAAGGACAAGATCGAGATCGTGTTCTGCGTCAGCGCGCAGGACGTGGCCAAGGGCCGCATCCGCGGCGACTTCGGGATGACCTACGACACCGCCACGCTCAAGACGCTGGACGATCTCAGGGACTACGGCTTGCCGGTCATCGCGGTGTCGCTCAACCGGTTCGCAGAGGAGCCGACCGCGGTGCAGCTCAAGAACAAGATCGAGCGCCGCGGGACCAAGGTCTACACGCAGGGCGAGATCCGCGGCTACCCGACCGACGTGGACCGCATCGTGAGCGATCAGGGCTACGGCAAGAACCCCTACATCGAGACGACCAAGCCGATCGTGGTCATCACCGGCGCCGGACCGGGCAGCGGGAAGATGGCCACGGCGCTGTCGCAGATGTACCACGACCACCGCGCCGGGAGGCAGGCGGGGTTCGCGAAGTTCGAGACGTTCCCGATCTGGAATCTGCCGATCGACCACCCGGTCAACGCGGCCTACGAGGCGGCGACCGCGGACATCGGCGACTTCAACCTCGTCGATCCGTTCCACCTCACCGCCCACGGAACGAACGCGATCAACTACAACCGCGACGTCGAGAACTTCCCGATCCTGCGGGCAATCATCGAGCGCATTCTCGGGGCCGGCGGCAACATCCCGTGCTACCGCTCCCCGACCGAGATGGGAGTCAACCGCGCGTCGAGCGGGATCGTCGACGACGAAGTCGTACGCGAGGCGTCCCGCCAGGAGATCCTCCGGCGCTACTTCCGGTACAGGTGGGAGTACGCGATCGGCGTCGAGCGCCGGGAGACTGTCGACCGGATCGAGGCGTTGACCCGGAGGCTCGGGTTGCAGCCGACCGACCGGGCGCCCGTGCGGCACGCGCGCGACGCGGCGAGGGGCGCCGAGGAGTCGGGCAAGGGCCACGACGGGATGTTCTGCGGCGCCGCGATCGAGCTGAAGGATCGGACGACGATCACGGGGAAGAACTCGCCGCTGCTCCACTCGGCGTCGGCCGCGGTGCTCAACGCCGTGAAGTCGCTCGCCGGCATCCCGGACAGCATCGACCTCCTGCCCTCGGCGGTGATCCAGAACCTCGCGCGGCTCAAGCGCGACGTCATGGGCCTCTCGGCCACGAGCCTCGACGTGGAGGAGGTGCTCGTGGCGCTCGCGATCAGCGCGGCGAGCAACCCCGCGGCCGACGCGGGGATGAAGGCGCTCGCCAGCCTGCGTGGCACCGAGATGCACATGACGCACATCCCGACCCAGGGCGATCTCGTCGGCATCCGGCGGCTCGGGATCAACCTCACCACCGACGCCGAGCTCACGCCCGGCGGGTACTTCCTGCGTTAGAGATCACGGCGATCGCCGGCCCGGCAGGCGCATGAGCGCGAGGTGCGCGGCGCGGAGCCACCGCGGCGTGCGCAGGACCGCCTCACGGATCGCCGGGTGCCATAGCACGCGCTCCTTGAGGAACGCCCGCGCCTCGTCGCGGGGCGAGCGGCCGCCGCAGGTGAACGGCCGATAGAGCCGCAGCGCGGCGTCCTCGATCGGGAACTCCCCGAGCGAGATGCCGTGCTCCTCGGCCCGCTCGGTCAGCTCGCAGGAGCTCGGGAGGTTGAACAGCGACAGGTTGAGGAAGTCGACGTGGCGATGGTTGCGCGCGAGCAGCTCGAGCGTGGCCTCGCGATCCGCGTCGGTCTCGCCCGGCAGGCCGAACAGGAGGTATAGGTACGTCCGGATGCCCGCGCCGGCGACCGCGGCGATCACGCGCTCCGCCTCCGCCGGGTCGACGCCCTTGTCGAACCGCCCGAGCAGCGCGCCGCTCCCGCTCTCCACGCCGAGCTGCAGCATCAGGCAACCGGCGTCCGCTGCGGCGTCTACGAGGGAGCCGCGCAGGAGCTGCCGGGTCGGCCGGGCGAAGCCGTAGAACGCGGCGCCCGCCGCCTTCGCGAGCGGCAGGAAGCGCCGCAGGGGGCCCGGCGGGATCGCGGAATCGACGAGGTGCACGACGGGTCGCGCCGCAAAGACCGAGGCCGGGACCGACCCGAAGAACCGCTCGAGCGACGCGGCGGGGACGCCTCGATAGGGCAGCGCGCGATCCGGGCAGAACCGGCACCGCCGCCAGTAGCAGCCGCTGCTCAGGGCGAGCGGCACGATCGGCCGCGCCGAGAGGTACGGATCCTTTGCGAGCATCCGCGGCCACGCGAGCGTGTCCAGGAGCGGGCGGCGCGCGTCCCCGCCGAGCAGCGCGGAGCCGTCCCCGAGATCGACGGGGCCGATCGCGGCCCTGAGCGCGTCGAGCCCTGCGCCCGTCGCCGCGAGGCTCCGCGGGAGCGAGCCCCCGACCGCGTAGCGCGCGCCGTTGCGATCGAGGAAGCGGACGAGATCGATCGCCGCCGGGAGCTGCGAGAGGTACGCGAGCGACACGAGCACGCGGCGCGGCCGCTCCGCCTCGAGCACCGGCCGGAGCGACTCCTCCCACAGCTCCGAGAACGGGCTCGGGTTCTCGGCGAGCCATCGCGCCACCGCCGCTGGGTCGTGGACGCGGACCGGCGGCTCGAGATCCATGAGCGTCAGCCGCCAGCCCGGGTGCCGCTCGCCGAACGGCCGGAGCCTTCTGTGGAGCTGCCCGACGGCGGAGCGGTGCCTGTCGGGCTCGTACCCCGATCGCGCGTCGAGGAGGTAGCGCAAGGCGGCCTCGCCGACGCGGCCCTCTCCCCGCCGCAGCTCGCGCCAGAAGAACGCGAGCGACAGGTCGAGGAGCGCGACGTCCCGCCCGGCGCCGGCGAGCCCTGCGGCGAGCAGGAAGGCGCCTGCGGCGGGCTCGGCCGGCGAGTGGACCGGGGGCGTGAGCACGAGCTCGTCCATCGGGCCAACCTAGCCGGTCGCGGGCCGGCGCTCAATAAATCGCGTCGGGGATTCGACCTCGCGCTTGGTTGAGACTACACTTCCGGCAGGAGGCGGACATGCAGTGGATCTTCTACTGTCCCAAGTGCGGAGCCGCGATCAACCCTGGCGGGGTCGTGACGCTCATCGCCTCGCGGGGCAGCGTGACCATCCTGCTCGGGTTCAACCCGGAGCCCGGGAACTACGACCTCTTCCTGCCACCGGGCATCGCCCTGCCGCCCGGCACGGAGTGGAGCTTCTCTTGTCCGGTGTGCCGGGCCGACCTCGCGAGCGCCGAGCACGACAAGCTGTGCGAGCTCGTGCTGATGGTGGGGACCGAGCGGCGCCGGCTGCTCTTCTCGCGCATCGCCGGCGAGCAGGCGACCTACGTGCTCCGCGGCGACGCGGCGCTGGTCGAGCGCCACGGCGAGCACTCGGACAGGTACGACGACACGGTCCGCCTGAAGCGGCAGCGTCCCGAGGAGCTCGGTCAGTAGATCAGGTAGCTCAGGTTGTCGACGACGTCGTCGGGATACGGCGACACCGGCACCCCGCACAGGAGCACGGAGGGCGTCCCGGCAAGCTCTAGAGCGCCGGCGAGCGCCGCGTCGCGCTCCACTTCCGCCGCGACCTCGTCGGACCCGAGATCCGCGGCGAACGCCTCCGTGTCGAGCCCGGCGGCCGCGGCGTAGGACGCGATGTGCCCGTCGGTCAGCTCGGCGGCGGGCTTGAGGAGCAGCGGGAAGAGCCTCCAGAAGGCCTCGTCCCCCTGCCGGTGCGCGGCGGCGGCGCCGACGGCCGCTGCGTACGCGCGCTCGTGGATCGACGTCAGCGGGAAGTGGTGGAACCGCACGGCGAGGGAGTCGGAGCGCCCGTCCGCGGCCAGCCGGTCGAGAAACGGCCCGAGACCGAACCACAGCTGCGCGGTCCCGGGGCACTGGAAGTCGCCGAAGATCGCGAGCTCGACGGGCGCGTCGCCCGGTCCGAGCCGCGGCGCGTCGTCGTCGTCGAGGGCGATGCCCTGGCCCGCGACGCAGTGCTCCACGGGGAAGTCGTCGCACGCGCAGATCGCCAGCGCCGCGAGCGCCACCTTCGTCAGTCGACGCAGACCTCGATGCATCCGGCCTCGACCTCGATCGCCTCGAGCTCGATCTCGCCGCCGCCCTCCGCGGAGGCCGTCGCGCCCGCCTTGAAATCGTCGGCGCTCTCGATGCGCCGCGGAACGAGCGCCCGCCTCGCCCCTTCGCGCGGGGAGAGGCGCGCGAAAGCTTCCCGGAAGGCGGCGACCGAACCCGCGTCCGCGGGCCCGTCCGCGCTCGCCGCGCCGTGGAGCACGTGCATCGCGTCGGGCGCCAACGCCGCGCCCTCGACCTCGATCGTGCCCTCCTCGCCGTCGCGCTCGAACCGAACGAGCCACGTCTCGCCCACGAGGGCAACCCAGACGCGGGCGTTCACCGCGCGAAGCTCCGCCGCGCCGACGCGGATCACGGCGCCCTTCGAGCCGACGGCGACGCGGAACGCGCCGTTCGACAGCTCCACGCGGGTCCCGCCGCCGCACGCGATCGAGGCGCGCGAGCCGTCCGCCGCCGAAACGAGGGCGGCGCCGCAGGCCACGAGCGCCGCGCCGTCGCCGCGCGCGAGCACCTGCCCCGGGGACGATCCCTGCGGCTCGAACGCAGCGCCCCCGTCGACCGGGACGAGCGCCGCGATCGGGGGCTCGGCGGCGGCGGGTCCGGCCGCGCCGAGCGCGAGCCCGATGAGGAGGAGTGGCGGCGCCGATCTCATGCGGTCCATCGTCGTCCCGGCGCAGAAACCTGTCAACCGCGGCGCGTCGGCGCTTGCGTTTGCCGCCCCATGTTCTATGAAGCGTTGAGGGGGAGACGGGGAGCGGAGAGCGCGGTGGACGGCCACGACGCAGAGGAGCTCGGACCGGACGTCGTCGAGCTGATCGAGCGTGTCGATCTGCTCGAGCGGCGGGTCCGCGAGCTCGAGGACGAGAACGCCCTCGTGCGGGGGCGGGAGCGGAGGCTCGCCGGGGTCCTCGAGTCGACGCCGTACGGCGTGGCGATCCTGGACATCGACGGGTTCATCATCTACCTGAACCGGGGCGTCCTGAGCCTCACGGGGTACGAGGAGCGCACGAACCTGCTCGGCCGGCGCCTCGAGGAGCTCACGGACGCGGGAGGGCGCAAGACCCTGTCGGTCGGCCTGGGCGCGGTGATGGCCGAGCGCGGCTACTGGACGGGGGAGATCGCGATCCTCCACCAGGACGGCACGGCGATCCCGACGCAGATCTCGTGCGGGCGGTTCTTCGACGAGCGGCATCGGCCCAACGACGTCATCGTCACGCTGCGCGACCTCTCGCGCGAGAAGAGCTCCCCGCGGATGGAGCGACGCCTCGAGGACCAGGTCGTGCAGTCGCAGAAGATGGAGGCGATCGGCACCCTCGCGGGCGGCGTGGCGCACGACATGAACAACGTGCTCACGGCGATCCTCAACCTCGGCGCGATCCTCCGCGAGGAGATGGGCGCGGACGAGCGGCACCGCGGCGACGTGGAGGGAATCCTCTCCGCCGCGAAGCGGGGCCGGGACCTGACGCGCAACCTGCTCGCGTTCGCGCGCAAGGGCAAGTACCGCCGCGAGCGGCTGTCGCTGAACCACGTCGTCGAGGAGGTGCGCGGGCTCCTCGCGCACACAGCCCCGAAGACCGTCGGGTTCCAGCTCGTGCTGGACGAGTCGATGCCGCCCGTCGAGGGGGACTTCGGGCAGATCTCCCAGGCGATCATGAACCTGTGCATCAACGCCATCGACGCGATGGACGGGGAGGGGACGATCACCTGCTGCACCGGGACCGTCCGCCTCGAGGCCGGGGAGCTGCCCGGGTGGACGGAGCTGCCCGGCGGCGAGTACGCGCGGCTCGAGATCATCGACACCGGCGCGGGCATGGAGCCCGACGTCCTCGAGCGCGTCTTCGAGCCGTTCTTCACGACCAAGGATCCGCAGCGCGGGACCGGCCTCGGGCTCGCGATGGTCTACGGCACGGTCAAGAACCACGGGGGCGCGGTCCTCATCGACTCGAAGCGCGGCGCCGGGACCCGGGCGACGATCCACCTCCCGCTCGCGCGGGGCGGCGAGCTCCCGGTCCGGATCAGCGGGATCTTCCCGACGGTGCACGCGGCCGACGCCGCGGGGACCATCCTGCTCGTGGACGACGAGGAGATGATCCGCCGCTCGGTCAAGCGCGCCCTCGTGCGGCTCGGCTACGAGGTCGTGCTCGCTGGCAACGGGCTCGAGGCGCTCGAGCTGATCCGATCGCGGCGCCGCGAGCTGTCGCTCGTGATCCTCGACCTCCTGATGCCCGTGATGGGCGGCGAGGAGGCGTTCCACAAGATCCGCGCCCTCGATCCCGACCTCCCGATCCTGATCGCCTCGGGCTACGCCGAGGAGGAGAAGGTCGAGGCGCTGCTCGCCGCCGGCGCGAGGGGGTTCGTCGAGAAGCCGTTCGACCTCGCGCGGATCTCCGAGGAGGTCAAGCTGGCGGCGCGGGTGCTGTGAGCGGGGCGCGAGGGGCGGGGCCGGACTCTCAGCCCTCGGGCACGACGTTGACCGCGATTGGCGTGACGATGGGCGGCGCGGCCTTCGCCTCAGCCTCGGCGGGCGCCTCGGCGGGGGACGCGAGCGACTCCGCGACCGCGGCCTGGACGAGATCCGCCAGGGTCCCAACGTCGACGGTAGCTTCCACGTCGACATCCGTCTCGGCCTCGGTCGCCGGCGCCTCGGGCGACTCCGTCGCGGCCGCCTTGCGCGCGAGGCGGATCTTCTCGATCTCCTCGGCCTTCATGCCCGCCTTGCCGTAGATCGCCTTCTCGCCGGGCCGCGAGTAGTCGATCCAGTAGGCGTCCTTCTCGCGGGTGTCGAGGTGGATGAACACCGAGTTCGGGTAGTAGCCGACGCCGACCTGATCGAGCTTCCGGACGAACGTCACCAGTCGCGCGTTCGAGACGCCCTCGACGCGGAAGTCGATCGCCCGGCCCTTGTTGTGGAGCGACTCGTTCTTCTGGCTCTCCTTGCGCGGCCGCTGGCCCGAGACGATCTCGAGCCGCTTGCCCGGGTACTGCTCGGCGACGCGCTGCAGCAGCCTGACGAGCCGCTCGTGGAGCGGGAACGGCACCGGCTGGCGGGGCGGAGCGGAGACGGCGGACAGCACCTCGATCCCCTCCGGGGTCGGCTCGCCGTTGCAGCGGCACAGGGAGACGGTCCTCGTCTCGTCGGTCCGGACGCGGTACAGGGTGACTGGCGGCTTCAGGCAGGGGACGATCTCGAGGATCTTCGAAGCGCCCGGGATGAGAAGCTTCTGCCCGGCGCGCACCCGGCCCGTGGCCCCGAGCCCGTTCGCCTTCGCGATCCGCTTCCACGGGATGTCGTAGATCTCGGCGATGCGCGACAGGGTCACGCCCTTGGGCACGGTGATCCGCACGCCCTCGAGCGCCTTCGGCCGCTTCGCGACCTTCTTAGGGGCGGCGGCCGCGCCGGGGATCTTCAGCTTCGCCCCGGCGTGCACGTCGTCCGGGTCCGAGATCCCGTTGGCCGCGACGAGCTCCGCCGTGCGGATCCCGTGAGCCTCCGCGATCTCGCTGAGCGAGTCGCCCGGCTGGACGACGTACTCCGGGGGCTTCGCGTCGGCCTCGGGTGCCTCCTCGGGCTCCACCCCGGCATCCGCCTCGCCGTCGTCTTGCGCCAAAGAGCCCGGAGGCGCCAGGATCGCCTCGGACGGACCGGCGGCGCGCGCGGTCACCGCGATCATCCAGGCCGCGGCCGTGAAGGCCAGCAGCGCCATCAGCTGCACCATTTGCCATCGGGGTTGCAGGCTCATGGTCACCTCCTCTGATAACTACGTAGGCACACACATGGGATAATGTCAAAAAAGATACTACATGTAGGCAAAACAAATCGAAAACCCTTGAACTTTCCGGGAGCTTCGGTGTCCATCGCCATATGAAAACCGCATCAGCCGCGTTCTGGATCGCCGCGTTCGCCATCGGTTGCGGCAACTCCACCGCCGCGCGAGCCCCGGACTCGTCCGCGGATCAGTCCGTCGATCCGGCTCCGATCTCCACGGTCGAGGCGCCCCCGGCTCCCGTCGAGGCGGAGGTGCCGAAGGCGCCGCCCGAGCCCCCGCCGCCCCCCAAGCGTCTCGCCCTTCTTCCTCTCGGCGAGATCCCGGCGAGCGACATCGCCCTCGCCACGAGCTCGATCGCCAAGACCTACGGGTGGATCGTCGACGTGCTGCCGCCGCAGGACCCGCCTTCTTCGGCGTGGTACGCGAAGCGGAAGCGCCACCGCGCCGAGAAGATCCTCGACTGGCTGCGGCCGCAGCTCCCCGAGGGCGCGGACCGGATCATGGCGCTCACCGCGCTCGACATCTCGACGACCAAGCCGCCGCGCGCGGACTGGGGGATCTGCGGGCTCGCCGACATGCCCGGCACGGCGTCGGTGGTGTCCACGTTCCGCATCCGGAAGAAGATGGGCGGCGCGACCGGCGCCGAGCGCGAGGCGCGGTACGAGCAGCGGCTCCGCGATCTGACGGCGCACGAGTTCGGCCACCAGCTCGGCCTCGATCACTGCCCGAACCGCGGGTGCCTCCTCGAGGACGCGAAGGGCACGGTGTCGACCTTCGACCGATCGAAAGGCGCGCTCTGCGCCGACTGCGCCGCGAAGCTCGCCGAGGCCGGCTTCCCGCTGCCGTGACCTCGCGTCGCCTTTGACACGGCGGGCGCGACCCTTTAAACGTTGGCCATGGCCTATCCGAAGCTGTTCCTGAAGAAGGGCAAGGAGGCGTTCGTCGCGTCCCGCCACCCGTGGGTGTTCGACGGCGCCCTCGACCTCGGCCGATCGCGCGGCGCCGAGCCGGGCCCGGTCGAGCTGTGCGCTTCGGACGGCGCGTTCGTCGGGATCGGCACCTTCAACCCGGCGAGCGCGATCTCGGTGCGGCTGCTCGCGCGGGAGCGCGCCGAGCTCGACGAGGCGTTCTTCGCCGGAAGGCTGCGCACGGCAGCCGCGCTGCGCGAGGACGCCGTCCCGCGGGACACGAACGCGTATAGGCTCGTGAACAGCGAGGGCGACGGCCTGCCGGGCCTCGTCGTCGACCGCTTCGCGGATCACCTCGTCGTCCAGGTCGGGACGCCCGGGATGGCGGCGCTCGAGCCGGCGTGGCTTCCGGCGCTCGTCGCGGCGGTTCGGCCGGCCTCGATCCTGCAGCGGGCGAACCAGTCCGCGGCCAACCGCGAGCGGATGACCGCACCGAGCGGCCAGCTCCTGGGGGAGACGCCGCCGCTCATCGACGTCGCGGAGCAGGGCGTCCGGCTCCGCGTGGATCCGCACCACGGCCAGAAGACCGGTTTCTTCTGCGACCAGCGGGACACGCGCGCGATCGTCCGCGGGCTCGCGAGGGATGGCCGCGTCCTCGACGGCTACGCCTATACGGGCGCCTTCACGGCGCACGCCCTGGCTGGAGGGGCCGCGTCGGTGACCGCGGTCGAGAGCTCGCCGTCCGCGGCGGAGCTCGTCCCCGTCAACGCGGAGCTCGCCGTGGCGGGCGGGGCGCAGCGCGTGTCGGTCGTCCGGGGCGACTGCGCCGAGCTTCTCGGCGCCGCGGGCGACGCGTTCGATCTCGTCATCGTCGACCCCCCCGCGCTCGCGAAGAAGCGGCAGCACGTCGAGAAGGCGGCGCGCCTCTACGTGGATCTCTTCGCGAAGGCGCTTGCCCGCACCGTGCCCGGCGGTTACCTCGTCGCGTGCTCGTGCTCCGCGGCCGTGGACCGCGGCCTGTTCGAGCAGATCCTCGCGGCCGCGTCCCGGGAGGCCGGGCGGGAGACGCGCATCGTCCATCGCGGCGGCGCCGGCGCCGACCACCCGACCTCGGCGTTCCACCCCGAGGGCGAGTACCTCAAGGCGGCGGTGCTCTACGCGCCGTGAGCGAGTTCGGGTAAGATGGGCGCGGAGCGTGAGCCGTTGAGCGAGCCAGGCACCAGCGAGACCAGGAAACCGACAGGGCGGCGGATCCCGTTGCGCGCAGCGGTCGGCGTCGCGCTCGTCGCGGCGATGGCCGCGGGAGTGCTGCTCCTGCGCAAGCCGGACTACGAGCCTATCGTGCTCGAGTTCAGCGGCGAGACGATGGCGACCACGTACCATGTCAAGGTGGTCGATCCGAGCGCGCACCCCGCGACACGGCAGGCGATGGAGCGCGGCGTCGCAGGCGAGCTCGACCTCATCAACTTCACGATGTCGCGCTTCGACGCGGAGTCGGAGCTGTACAGGTTCAACCAGCGCCGCGACACGGCCCCGTTCGCCATGTCCGAGACCGCGATCGAGGTGATCGCCGAGGCGCGGCGCATGGGCGAGCGGACGGGCGGCGCGTACGACGTCACGATCGGGCCGCTCATGCGGCTGTGGGGCTTCTGGGGGGGCGCGCCGCGCACGTCGGTGCCGTCGGACGCCGAGATCGAGGCGGCGCGGGCGAAGGTGGGCCTCCGCCTCTTCGAGGTGGACGAGAAGGCGCGGACCGTGCGCAAGCTCGATCCCGAAGTCGAGCTCGATCTCTCGTCCATCGCGAAGGGCGCGGCGGTGGACCGGCTCGCCCACATGTTCGAGGCGTTCGACTACGACGACTACATGGTCGAGATCGGCGGCGAGGTGCGGTGCCACGGTCTGCGGCCGGACCGCACGCCGTGGCGCATCGGGATCGAGAAGCCGGTGGACGCCGCGCACGAGGTGAAGGAGATCGTCGAGCTCTCCGACACGGCGATGGCGACCTCCGGCGACTACCGCCAGGCCTACGAGCTCGGCGGGAAGCGCGTGTCGCACACCATGGACCCGCGCACCGGGCGGCCGATCGACCACGGGCTCGCCTCGGTGACGGTCGTCCTGGAGGAGTGCATGATGGCCGACGCCTGGGCCACCGCGCTCAACGTCCTCGGGCCAGAGGAAGGGTACGCCGCGGCCGAGCGCGAGGGGCTGGCCGCGCTCTTCATCGAGCGCGGGTCCGGCGGCAAGCTCCGCGAACGCGCGACCCCGGAGTTCGAGGCGGTGCGTAAGCGCACGAGGGGCGCCGACTCGGAGCCGGCCGACTGATCCCGCCCACGTCGATCATCCGAAAACGTCTTGTAGAATGATGGTACTGTTTGCACGTCGAACCTGAAACGCCGTACGAACGGCGCGTTTGTTCGGGGAGGTTTCATGCGGTTCCATCTTTTCTCTTGCTTGCAGACGCGCTGGCTCGCGGCGGTGCTCGCCGGGTGCGCGTCGATGGAAACGGCCGACAACGCGGGCGAGTCGGACGCGGATTCAGATAGCGACAGCGACACGGACGCCGATTCGGACGCGGACACCGATTCGGATGCGGACACCGACACCGCCTCGGATTCGGACACGGACACGGACACAGACTCGGACTCGGGTACGGATAGCGATACGGACACCGACACCGACGCGGACACCGATACCGACACGGACACCGACTCGGATACGGACGCGGACACGGATATCGAGTGTGGCGACGGGAACCTCGATTCCGGAGAGCTCTGCGACGACGGCGACAGCCCGCCCGCGGGCGGCGACGGCTGCGACGCGAGCTGCCAGATCGAGCGGTACTGGGCGTGCGACGGCGCGCCGAGCGCCTGCCATCACGTGAACATCCTGTTCGCGATCGCGAACGCCGACGACGCGACCTACCGGGCCAACATCGCCGCGATCACGGGCGGCACGGTGGACCACTTCGACGCGGCGGCCGGCACGCCGACGCTCCTGCAGATGCAGGGCTACGACTGCGTCTACACCCACCCAAACAGCACCTACGCCGATGCGACCGGGCTCGGGAACCTGCTCGCGAGCTACGTCGACTGGGGCGGCACGGTCGTCATCGGCGTGTTCTCGACGTACACCTCCTTCGAGCTGGGCGGCGCCATCATGGGATCGTCCTATTGTCCGGTGTACAGCCCGTCCTCCACGAGCGTCGCGGGCACCTATACCTACGCGGGGGGCGGCACGAGCCAGATCCACTATTCGGTTTCGTCGTATGCGACCGGCTACCGTGACGACATCGCGCTCCAGGGGGCGGGGATCGCGGACGGCGCGTACACCGATGGCGAGATCGCGCACGCCTATCGGCCGGACTACAAGGTCGTGTTCAGCAACGGAGACGGCAGCGCCGGCCTGGGCGGCACCGGCGACTGGCCGCGGCTCATGGCCAACGCGTGCTCCGCGGGCCACTACCTGGGTTATTGAGGAGGGGCGATCCCATGCGCCTATCGAAACGGGTCATCGCCTTGATCGCTTCGTCCATCCCGTGGCTGGCGGTTTGCGCGTGCATGAACGCCACTATCGAGCCGGGCCAATCGGACTCGGACACGGACAGCGACTCGGACACGGACAGCGACTCGGGCACGGACAGCGATACCGACACGGACAGCGATACGGACACGGACGGCGACTCGGACACGGACAGCGATACGGACACGGACGGCGACTCAGGTCCGGACACGGATACGGACACCGACACCGACGCGGACACCGACGCCGACGCGGACACCGATACCGACACGGACACGGATGCCGATACCGACACGGACATCGAGTGCGGCGACGGGAACCTCGATTCCGGAGAGCTGTGCGACGACGGCGACAGCCCGCCCTCAGGCGGCGACGGCTGCGACGCGAGCTGCCAGATCGAGTGGTACTGGGCGTGCGACGGCACGCCGAGCCTCTGCCACCGCGTCAGCATCCTGTTCGCGCTCGCGGACTCCGACGACGCCACCTACCGCGCCAGCATCGCCGCGATCACCGGCGCCGCCGTGGATCACATCGACGCGATATCATCCACCCCGACGCTCGCGCAGATGCAGGCGTACGACTGCGTCTTCACGCACTCCAACAACCCCTACTACGACCCGACGACGATGGGGAACAACCTCGCGAGCTACGTCGACTGGGGCGGGACGGTCGTCGTCGGCGTCTTCGCCCTCTCGACGGGGTGGGCGCTCGGCGGGACGATCATGGGCTCGGGGTACATGCCGGTCTACAGCCCGTCGGGGGGCCACTCCTCCTCGTCCCTGAGCTACTCCGGCGACGGCATGTCCCCTATCCACTACGCGGTCTCGTCCTACTCGAGCGTGTTCCGCAACGACCTCGCGCTCCAGGGATCCGGGGTCGCGGACGGCCACTACACGGACGGCACCATCGCGCACGCCTATCGAGCGGACTACAAGGTGATCTACAGCAACGGCTACGCCAACGCGAGCACGGGGTACGGCCCGGTCGGCGACTGGGCGCGGCTCATGGCGAACTCCTGCTCGGCCGCGTACCACTCGGGGACCTGATCAACCGCCTTTCGACGACTTTCTGCGCTCGCGGCGGTACTCCCACGGCGGGGTCGGGTCCGGATCGGCCCACAGCCCGCGCCGCGCGGCCTTCGCCTCGGCCTCGAGCTCTCCGAGGCGCGTGTCCTTCGAGTACTGCCGGTACCACCACGCGAGCCCGTCTCGGACCAGGATCTCGTTGAGCGATCCGCCGTCCGGGAGCGCGACCTTCCCGACCGCGCGGCCGTAGCGATCCCGGGTCTCGGAGCTCACGCGCACGACGCGCCCGAAGGCGAGCTCCGAGGCGCGCCGCTTCGCCTTCTTGCCGAAGGGCTGCTTCTTCTCGGGGCAGTCGATGCCCGCCAGCCGCACGCGGACGGCGCGGCCTTCGTGCATCACGTCGACGGTGTCGCCGTCGAGCACCGCGACGACCTCTCCCGAGAAGCTCCCGCTCGGCGCGCGCGCGCGCGGCGAGCGCTCCGCCTCCCTCACGGGCTCCTCGCCGAGGAGCCACCACGCCGCGAACCCGGCGAGCGCGGCGACGAGGAGGCCCGCGAGCGCGGCCTTCGAACGGGGCTTCGTCTTGGCGGCGCTCATGGCGCGGCGCAGGAGAGCGCGGCGACGATCGAGCAGTACTTGTCGTCCGGCGAGGAGGCGCGGGAGAGGAGCACGATCGGCACCGCGCCGCCGACGACGCAGCCGCCGGAGCGCATCCCCTCGGCGAACAGGAGCATCGCCTTGCCCATCAGGTTGCCCGCCACGACGTCGGGGCAGTGCAGGACGTCGGCGCGGCCGACGACGCACCCCCCGCGCCCCTTGATCCCCGCGGCGCAGGCGTCGAGCGCGCAGAAGAGGTCCATCGGCCCGTCGAACTCGCCGAGCTCCGCGAGCTCGCCGCCGGGCGCGAACAGCTCCTTGAGGCGCGCCATCTCGAGGGAGCTCGGGATCCTCTCGTCCGGCACCTCGGTGGACGAGAGCCCGGCGATCCGCGGCCGGGCGACGCCCAGCCGGCGCAGGGCGTCGACGGCGTTCTTCAGGATCTCGACGCGCTGCGCGAACGAAGGGAACGGCACGACGCCGCCGTCGGTCATCGCGACGAGCCTGTCGAACCGCGGGTGATCGAAGAGCGTGAGGTGGCTGAGCAGCCTGTCGGGGCGCTTCAGGCCGTGCTTCAGCCCGACGCGCATGAGCTCAGGAGTGGAGAGCCGCCCCTTCATCAGGGCGTCGGCCCGGCCCTCACCGATGGCGCGCATCGCGGCGAGCACCATCTCCTCCGGATCCCGCACGTCCTCGATCGGGAAGCCGCCGAGCTCCACGCCCGCCCTTCCGGCGGCGTGCTCGATGGCCCCGCGATCGCCGACGAGCAGCGGACGGGCGATCCCCTCGGCCGCGGCGCGGGCCACCCCGGCGAGCACGGCCCCCTCCTCCGCGCCCACGACGACGAGCGTCCTCGGGTCGCGCGCCCGGATCCGCGCGGCGAGCTCGTCGAAGCCGATCCTCATCCGGCCGCGAGGCCGGCGTCGAACGCCTTGAGGTTGTCGTCGGCGGATCCCTTGGAGAGGGCGGCGACGATCGCGCGCACCTCGGCGCCGTCGAACGGCACCTCCTCGAGCGCGCAGAAGGAGCCCATGAGGTAGAGGTTGGCGGTAAGCGGCTTGCCCGCCGCGAGCGCGAGGCGGTCCGCGTCGAAGGAGCGGATCTTCACGCGGCTCCGCTCGAAGAGCGCCGAGACCGCGGGCGGCACGTGCGAGAGGTCGGGCGCGTTGACGAGGTAGACCCCGCCCGGGCGCAGGAACTCGAGGTTGCGCAGCCCCTCCGTCTTCTCAAGGGCGACGAGCGCGTCGGCGGTCCCCGGGATCACCATCGAGCTCGCCTGATCGCCCATCTTGAAGTGGGAGACCACCGAGCCGCCGCGTTGGCTCATGCCGTGCGTCTCGGCCCCCATCACCTTCTGGCCCCTGGCCATCGCGGCCTCGAACAGGATCCGGCTCGCGAAGAGGATCCCCTGCCCGCCGACGCCCGCCAATACGACGTTGAAAGGTCTCATGCGCGCTCCTCCCGATCCGCCTTCGCGATCTCGACGATGGCGCCGCGGTTGCACACCGCGACGCACTGCCCGCACTTGGCGCAGACGCGCGGGTCGATCGCGGTGAGGAAGCGGCCCTCCTTGCCGGGCACGGGCGCGGCCGGCACGAGCGCCTGGCACTCGAAGGTCGTGCGGCAGAGCGCGCAGCCGTTGCACTTGTCGTTCACCTCGACGGCGTGCGTGTTGAGCTGCGCCGCGGTCTTCCTGTCGTTCAGGAGGCACGGGTGGCGCGAGACGATCACCGCGACGCGCCCGTCCGGGCCGCGGCAGTGGGCCTGCGCCTCCTTCAGCAGCGCCGTCATGCCTTCGAGGTCGTAGGGGTCGTGCACGCGGACGAACTGGACGCCGAGCCCGCGGCAGGCGTCCTCGATAGGCAGCACCGGCCCGATCGTCCCGTCCGCCTGCTGGCCGAGCGCGAGCGTCGGCTGCATGCCGGTCATCGCGGTGACGAAGTTGTCGAGCACGACGAGGACGTAGCGCGCGCCCGAGTTGATCGCGCCGGCGAGCGCCGGCAGCCCGGCGTGGTAGAAGGTCGAGTCGCCGATCGTCGCGACGATCGGCGGGATCTCGCCGCCGTCGTGGGCGTACGCGTGGTAGAAGCCGGTCGCCATGGAGATCGCGGCGCCCATGTCGTGGCAGGTGTCGACCGCGTCCAGGTTGAGGCCCAGCGTGTAGCAGCCGATGTCCGAGGTGTAGATCCCCTTCTTTCCGAAGGTCTTGCGGATCCCGTAGAACGCCGAGCGGTGCGGGCACCCCGGGCAGAGGCTCGCCGGACGGACCGGGAGCTTCAGGTCGGATACAACCGCAGCGGCGTCGGGGCTGGCACTCCACGGCGCGTCGACGATCCCGTGCGCGTGCAGCGCGCGGCCGAGCACCTCGGTGAGCACGCCCGCGGTCAGCTCGCCCTCGTCCGGCACCGTGCCGTCGCCGCGCCCCATCACGCTCCTTCTATCGCGGAGCTGGAGCTCGACGACCTGATCCGGCTCCTCGACGACGAGCACGCGCTCGTACTTCGCGACGAACTCCTCCAAGATCCGCTGCGGGAGCGGGTAGACGGCGCCGACCTTGAGCATGGGCACGCGGTCGAGGACGCCGCGCTCCGCCAGGATGTCGCGGATCGTCGCGAACGGGTTGCCCGCGGCGATGATCGCGAGCGGCGACTTCGCGCCGGGGTTCAGCACGGCGTTCCACGGCGAGGACTCGAGCTCCAGGGCGATGCGGCGCAGCTTCTCGTTCAGCTTCTTGTGGAGCAGGAGGCGCCAGCGTGGCGTCGCGGCCCACCTGTGCGGATCCTTCTCGAACTTCGCGGGGCGCCCCCCGCGCGCGGGCTCGCCGAGCTCACAGCTCTCGCGGCCGTGGCAGACGCGGAGCGACGGCCGGAGGATCACCGGGATCTCGTGCCGCTCCGAGAGCTCGAACGCGTACGGCACCATGCGGCGCGCCTCGTCCGGGGAGGACGGGTCGAGCACCGGGATCTTCGCGAAGAAGCCGAAGAGGCGCGTGTCCTGCTCGGTCTGCGACGAGTGCGGCCCGGGATCGTCTGCGCAGATGACGACGAAGCCGCCCTTCACGCCGATGTACGCCGAGCTCATCATCGGATCGGCCGCGACGTTCAGGCCGACCTGCTTCATGATCACCGCGGCGCGCTTGCCCGTGTACGCCGCCGCGAGCGCCTCCTCGTAGGCGACCTTCTCGTTCGCGCTCCACTCGCCGTGGACCTTCACGCCCGCCGCCTTCGCGGCGCGGATGAACGAGGGGAGGATCTCGGAGCTCGGCGTGCCGGGGTACGACATCGCGAGCTGGCAGCCGGCCTCGACGAGGCCGCGTCCGATCGCCTCGTTGCCCAGAAGGACGACCTTCTTCTTCGGGGTTCCGCTCATGTTGCTCCCTCGGGTGCGGGGTCCGCTGCGTCCGCGCGTCACGAACTCGTGTGCCCGAAGAATACGTGAGGCGGGCCGCCGGCTGTCAAGAGATCATTCGGTGAGCTTGAGGATGAAGGCGTCCGCTGTCGTGCCCTCGGAGTGGGCGTGCAGCGGGGGCTGGCCGTAGGGGCCGTCCCAGGAGGAGTCGGAGCGCCCGTACACGTAGAGGGTGCCGCCCCCGCCCGGGACGATCCCGTAGGCGTAGTCCTGGGAGTCGGCGCCGTAGAGCGTGTGCCAGGCGTAGGAGCCGTCCGCGCCGAGCGCGAGGATCCTGGCGTCGAAGCCGTTCGCGTGGGCGTGGTCCGGCTCCTCGCCGTCCGGGCCGACCGAGTACCCGCCGCTCCCGGCCGCGTACAGCGAGTCGGCCGTGCCGGCGGCGATCTTCACGGGGTTGGAGTAGGGGATGCCGCGGCTGTGGAACGTGTGCCACTCGTAGGCGCCGTCCGCGTCGAGCTTGAGGACGTAGTCCTGGCCGACGTCCCATTCGAACGCGTGGATCGGCTCCTCGCCCTCCGGCCCGGTCCACTCCGGCCCGGACGGCCCGCTCAGGAAGACCCCGCCGCTCCCGTCCACGCCGACCCCCGGGCTCTCGTGGGTCCCGGTGGGGTAGAAGGTGTGCCACGCGTACGCGCCGTCCGGGCCCAGCTTGAAGATCACGGAGTTGTCCGAGCCCGTCGTGTACCCCTGCAGCGGGTCCTGCCCCTCCGGGCCGTGGATCCCGCCGTAGGACGTCCCGGCGAGGTACAGGTTGCCGCTCCCGTCGATCGCGAGCCACCCGCCGAGCGCCTCCTCGAGCTGCACGCTCCAGAGGAGCGCGCCGTCTCCGTCGAGCTGGAAGACGTTCAGATCGTGGGAGTAGGACCACGGATCGAACGGGTTGTTCGTCCGCGTGGGGATCGCCAGGTCGAGGTGCCCGCTCCCGTCGACGGCGATCCCCAGAGGAGAGCACAAATCGCCGAACGCCCGGAACGTGTGCCAGAGGTAGCCGCCGTCGGCGTTCAGGCCGAGCACGAAAACGTTGCAGGCGCCCTCCGTGTAGGCGTGGAGCGGGCTCTCGCCGCCCGGCCCGTCCCAGGACGCGTTCGCCTTGCCGGCCACGAACGCGCCGCCGTCCCCGCCGGCGGCGATCACCGCCGCCCAGCACGACGGCCCGAGGAAGGTGTGCCACTGGTACTCCCCGTCCGGGCCCAGCGCGAGGACGAAGCCGTCCCGAACGCTTCCAGAGTGGGGGTGGAGCGGCGGCTGGTCCTCCGGGCCGTCCCACGAGGAGGAGGATCCCCCCGCCAGGAAGACCCCGCCCGCGGCGTCGACGGCGATGGCGTCGGCGTAGGACTCGAACGAGCTCGCCCAGAACGTGTGCCAGAGGTAGTGGTGGTCGATGTCGACGACGGACACGGACTCCGTGTCCGCGACCGCGATGGACTCGGTGTCGGCGCCGGTGTCGGTGTCGGCGTCGACGTCGGTGTCGGCGTCGGAACCGGAGCCCGTGTCGGTATCGGTGTCCGCGTCGGCGTCGGTCCCGGAGTCGGCCGCGTGCTGGGCGGCGCTGCCGTAGCAGCCGATCGCAAAGAGCGCGATCGCGAGCCCGGTGGTTGTTCCTCGAGACATCGTCATTCTCTTCGAAGCGAGCGTATCACAGCTCCAGGCGATTAGCGTTCGTTTGCGCACTGCGGGTCGTCGGCGAGGGGATCGCCCGAGACCGCGCTCGCGAGCGCGCGGCAGCCGGCGCAGCCCGGGAGGTCGCAGGCCGCGCAGCGCGGGCCCGAGAGGCGAGGGCGGATCGCGTCCGGCGCCCAGGCGGCGAGCCGCTCCCGGATCGCCGCGAACGGCTCCTCGAGGACGTTGCCGACGGCGATCGGCAGGCGCCGGCACGGGTACACCGTCCCGTCGGGCATGAGGCACATCGAGTCCGGCCCGAGGTTGCAAAGCGCGCCCGAGAGCGGCTCGTCGGCGCCCGGGCTCGTGTCCACCCAGAACGCCCGGTGCGCGAGCAGATCCCCGGGCTCCGCGTCGACGCCGGCGGCGGCGGCGATCGCGCGCGCGGCCGCGCTCCACTCCCGCGGGCCGAGGAGATCGCCGCGCATGGCGGCGCCCCGCCCGAGCGGGACGAACCTCTCGAAGATGACGCCGGAAGCCCCGCTCTCCCGGGCCAGGTCGACGGCGGAGGCGATCGACGCGGCGTTGCGTCTCGAGAGCGTGAGCATGAGCACGACCGGGCGACCGGTCGCGAGGAATCGCGGGAGGTTTTGCATCACCGCGTCGAAGTGGCCGGGCCAGCGCAGCGCATCGTCGATCCCACGATCGCCGCCCTCGATCGAGATCTTGAAGCACCCGAGCTTGGGGAGCGCCGCGATCTCGTCGAGGACCGCGCGATCGGCGATCGTCCCGTTCGTGATGACGTTCACCTCGTCGAGCGCCTCGTGGCGGTGCAGGGCGCCGAGAAGATCGGTGAGGCGCGGCTGGAGGAACGGCTCGCCGCCGGTGACGTTGATCGAGACGCGGTGGTCGCGCAACCCGCCGAGCACTCGCCCGGCGACGTCGACGAGGCC
Source organism: Pseudomonadota bacterium (assembly GCA_023229365.1). Taxonomy (NCBI): domain Bacteria; kingdom Pseudomonadati; phylum Pseudomonadota; species Pseudomonadota bacterium. The sequence continues at coordinate 55,752 of JALNZK010000012.1, forward strand.
GCCCAGCCCGAGCTCGCGCGCGCTCGTGAAGTCGGACTGATAGCAGTGCGCGCAGCTGCCGTCGCACCTGTCCGTCACGTGCCACTGGAAGCCGAATTCGCGCATGCGGAGAGTATTACTCCGGAAAACGGTCGAAGATGAAGGGGGTTCAGCGAATGAGAGCGCGACTCTAGTCGGTCAGCAGGCGAATGTTGTCGACATAGACGTCGTTGCCGTATCCGGAATTGGCGACGAGCCGGAACTGGGCGGTCGCGCTGCCGGCGAGCTCGGTCGAGAGATCCACGAGCTCCGCGGCCCACGCGTCACCTTCGCTCGAGTAGCGCAGGAATAGCGGACCGACGTTGGTCCAAGCCGTGCCGTCGAATACCTGCACCTGGATACTGTCGTTGGCGTAGCCATAGCCGTCGTCGTGGAACATGTCGAACGAGAGAAACGCAACCGTCGCTGTAGACAGATCGATCGCTGCCGACTCGAGGCTCGCCGTGTCACCGCTGTAGTCGTAGGAATTGAAACGCGCGATGTACGAGCCATCGGTTGGCGCACCGCCGGCCGGGTTCACCGTCGCCGCGGCCTGTGCCCAAGTCGCAGTTCCGGTCGGCGCGCCGAGGGTGAGGTTGGTGGGCGGCCACGCCTCGAAGCTCTCGGACCACAGAACCGTCAGCGCCACGATGGAGTCCACCGTGACGGTCACCGTGTAGTCGACCGCCGGGAAGCCGGTGGCGGCCTCGTCCAGGACGATGTAGTAGGTCGCGCCGTCGGTGAGCGTCACCGCGAACGAACCCTCGCCCGTCGCCGTGTCGTCGGTAGCCAGCACGGTGCCCGTGCCGTCCCGGATCTCAACGATCGCGTCGTCGGTGAGCGTCTCGAGACAGTACGAAACGGTGGCGAAGACCGTGTCGGTGGTGGTGCCGCCGTCCACGGCGAACGAGAAGTAGTCGTCGCCGCTCGTGGTGTCGTCCTCCAGCAGGCCGCACGCCGCGACGTCGTCGCCGGCCGCCGTCAAGGTGACCGCGGTGCTCACGGCGGTGGCGATGTCGCCGTTGCCGTTGGAGGTGCCGGTCACGTCGCCCGTCTCGGTGACGCCGTCCACCGGGCACGCGCAGGTCGGGGGCAGGCACTCCACCGGAGCCGCGGCGTCGTCGCAGCCGTCATCGCACACCGTCGTCTCGGTCCAGCCGAGGCCGTCGGCGTCGCAGGTCTCGATGTTGTCGCCGACGCTGCACTGCGTCTCGCCCGGCGTGCAGATCTGCTCGCAGGCGTACTCGCCCGAGCCCACGCTGGTCTCCGCGCACGCCGCCGGGCAGTCGAGCAGCACCCACTCGAGGCCGTCCTCGGAACAGGTCTCCAGGTTGGCGTCGCCGTTGCACAGCGTCGTGTCGGGAACGCACAGGGCGTCGTACACGCACGCTTCGCCGACGTACCACTCGTCGGCCCAGTCGCCGGTGTAGAGGAACGCCAGGGTGACCGCCGGCTCGCCGGCGAAGGCCGCGAGGTCTGCGGACGACGTGACCCACACCTCGTTCGTGTAGCCGGTCGAGTCGTACTCCGCGATCAGGGTGAAGTCCGTCACGTCGGTGACCGTCGCCTGGGCCGCGCCGTACACGAAGTGCCCGTCATAGTAAGTTGGGAAATAGATCGCTTCTTCGAAAACGAGGACCGGCGTGGTCATGCCCGTGAGATCGAACGCCGGCGAGATCAGCCAGTCGCTCGCGCCCGTGGCCACGTTGTCGTCGTTGTGCCAGGCGTACGCGGGATCGTCGCCGTCCACGAACGGCCAATCGGCCTCGAACTGCCACCCCGCCGGGTCGCCCGCTTGGATCTCGGTCCAGCCCTCCGGCATGACGCCGCCGTCGAACGACTCGCAGGGCTCGGCCTCTTCGCCGCCATCGACCCCGGCGTCTTCGGCGCCGCCGTCCGCGTCGGTGTCGGTGTCGGTGTCGGTGTCAGTGTCAGTGTCGGTATCGGTGTCAGTGTCCGAATCAGTGTCAGTGTCGGTATCGGTGTCGGTGTCCGAATCGGTGTCGGTGTCGGTGTCGGTGTCCGAGTCGGTGTCGGTGTCGGTGTCGGTGTCCGTGTCCGAATCACCGCCGCCTCCGCCTCCGTCGTCGCATCCGGAGATCGAGAGAGTCGAGAACCCCAATACCAGCACCAGCACTGCAATCCACCCAAGTTTTCCGTTCATTCTCATGGCTCCTTTACTGGACGACGAGGCCCGGTTCAGCGGAGGGGAAATCCCTCTCTACGGTTTTTCGGCGCGACCGCCGGCTGGCGATCGCGCAAGTGCATGCAACATAGAGTTGAAAAATCTACTGTCGAGCGATGATTCTCGAATGGATATTCATGAAGAGAGCTTGGTGGATTTCCTGCGCTCGTTTGAGCCTCGGCTGCTTTTTTGCCATGCCGCACGACCTCTGCGTACATGATTGTCGTGCGGACGATAGTGTTAGTCGCGCTCGCGGCGCTGGTGCCCGCCCCGGCGGCGGCGGCCGGCCCGCTTGCACCTCCCGTTCCCGAGAGCGTGCGCGCCGAGGACGTTCCGGACGACGGCGGCCGCGGCATCTCCGTGACGTGGGAGATGGAGGCCGCGCCAGGCCTCTCTGAATTCGAGATCGTGCGGATCGACTCGAAGGGCGCCCGGGAGACCGTCGGCACGGCGCCCGCGGCCGACAGGAGCTTCAGCGACGGCGCCGACGCGGCGAAGGCCCCCCTGGACGGCGTGCCGTACGGGTACCTGATCCGCGCGGTGTTCGAGGGCGGCAGGGCGGCCGACTCCGCGCCGTCCGCCACGGCGATCGCGGAGCCGTCGTGGGTGCACCGCGCGCGGCTCCCGGGCCTCGCCGCGGTGATCGCGCTCGCGGTCATGTTCGGCGTCCTCATCGTGCGCGCGAGGCGCGGCGATACGTCGTACATCCGCCCGATCCCCGCGCTCGAGGCGATCGACGACGCGGTCGGGAGGGCCGCGGAGATGGGCCGCCCGGTGCTCTACGCGCCCGGGCTCGAGTCCGTGACGAGCCCGGTGACCGTCGCGTCGGTGGGCGTCCTCTCCCGCGTCGCCGAGCGGGCCGCGCGCCTGCACACGCGGATCAAGGTGCCGAACTACGATCCGCTCACCTACCCGGTCGCCCAGGAGATCGTGCGCCGGGCGTTCGCCAAGGTCGGGCTCGCGGAAGAGTTCAGGCCGGACGACGTCTCGTACCTGACGAGCCGATCCTTCACGTACGCGGCGGCGGTCGCGGGCATGATGACCCGCGAGAAGACCGCGTCCAACTTCTTCATCGGGCACTTCTTCTCGGAGTACCTCATCCTCGCCGAGACAGGCGCCGCGACCGGCGCGGTGCAGATCGGCGGCACCGACTCGGTCGCCCAGCTCCCGTTCGTCATCACGACCTGCGACGAGACCATGATAGGCGAGGAGGTGTTCGCCGCGGCCGCGCTGGTCAGCGACGATCCCGTCAGCCGCTCCACGATCCGGGCGCACGACTGGTTCAAGACGCTCGTCATCGCGTGCGTCGCGCTCGGCGCCGGGCTGAAGCTCGCCCTCGACGCCGGGGCGCTCGTCTGGATGCTCGACGGGCTCGGCGTGGACGGCGCCGAGGATCTGGCCGCGCGGATCGCCGCCGCGCTGTTCGGCGGTACGCCATGAAGCGGATGATCGGGTACCGCGTCCCGGCCGCGCTCCTCCTCGTGCTCGGCCTCTTCATGGCGATCCAGTACTACGTGCCGCACCCTTTCGCGCAGCGCCCGAAGGAGCTGATCCTCCAGTGGAAGCAGCCGATCAACGCGTTCATCATCTTCCTCGCGCTCGGCGGGCTCGTCGCGATGCACGCGCGGCGCGTGGTGAAGCGCCAGGAGCGGTGGGGCTACTCGGTGATCACGCTTGCGTCCGCCGCGGCGATGACGTTCCTCGGCCTCGCGTACGGCGTCCAGGACGACACCGTGTTCGCGGACTGGTTCGCGTACCTGGTGACGCCCATCGAGGCGACGATGTTCTCGCTGCTCGCGTTCTTCGTCGCCTCCGCGGCGTTCCGCGCGTTCCGCGCGCGGACGGTCGGCGCCACGATCCTGCTCGTGTCGGCCGCGATCGTCATGCTCGGCATGATCCCGGCCGTCCAGGCGGCGATCCCGCCGCTCGGGGACGCGGCGGAGTTCCTCCTCAAGTACCCGAACACCGCGGCCAAGCGCGCGATCATGATGGGCGTCGCGCTCGGTGCCATCTCCGTGTCGATCAAGGCGATCCTCGGGATCGACAAGACGATCCTGACGAAGGGGGAGTGAGCGAATGGACGCGCGCGCCCTCCTCGGCAGGCTCTCCCGGCTGGATCGGCGCGCGGTGTTCGCGGCCGTCGCGGTGGTGGTCGTCCTGCCGTTCCTCTCGCCCGTCGAGATGCGCGCCGAGCCGTCCCGGGAGACCCTCGCGTTCGACGCCGCGCTCGAGAGGGCGATAGGCGAGGGCAAGCCGCTGCTCGTCGGCGTCGACTTCGGTCCGCAGACCGTTGCCGAGATGGAGCCTCTGCTGCTCGCGGTGCTCGATCGCGTCTTCGCCGCCAGGTGCAAGGTCGTCTTCATCACGTTCATGACCGAGGCGTCGTCGCCGCTGCGCCGCTACCTCGAGCGGATGGAGGAGCGGCACGGGCTCGAGTACGGCGTCGACTACGTCTTCCTCGGTTACGCCTCGGCGTACGCCTACACGATGTACGGCATGGGGACGAACATCGGCGCGTACTTCCACTCCGACGACCGCGGCACGAAGCTCGCCGAGCTGCCGATCATGCGGGGCGTGAAGAGCCTCAAGGACGTCTCGGCCGTGATCGACGTCGCCTCGAACTCCATGCCGCGGTTCTGGGTGCAGTACGCGGTCGCGCCGCACGGGATCGATCTGCTCGTCGGCGCCACCGCGGTGAACGCCACCGACTACTACCCGTACCTGCAGACCGGGCAGATCCGGGGGCTGCTCGGCGGCGGCCGGGCCGCGGCCGAGTACGAGGGGATCCTCCTCGAACGCGGGATCCGGAAGGAGCCCGGAGACGCGACGCGCGGGCTCGGATCGCAGTCGCTGGCGCTCGCCGTGATCCTCGCGTTCATCGTGATCGGGAACGCGGCGTACTTCCTCGGCCGCGCGGGCCGCGCGAAGGGGGCCACGCGTTGAGCGGCGATCCCTACATCTGGATCGCCGCGCTGCTCACGATCGGCGTGTTCTCGTTCCTCGTCGAGGACAACCCGGTGTTCTGCGCGATCGAGCACCTGCTCGTCGGCCTGTCGACCGGGTACATGTTCTGCACCTACTGGGACCGCGTGTTCATCCCCGAGCTCGTGCGCCCGCTGTGGGAGCGGGGCGCCGGGACCGAGGCGCACCTGTGGGTCGTCGTGGTGGTCTGCCTCCTGTGGTCGTGCAAGTACATCGAGCGCGTCCGGGATCTCGCGAAGATCGCGCTCGCGTTCTGGCTCGCGGTCGACCTCGGGCTCGCGATCCCGACCGAGATGGACGCGGGCGTGATCGAGCAGGTCATGGGCACGATCGACGTGAGCTTCAAAGGGGATCCCGTTAGCGTCGTCGGCGAGATCGTGCTCCTCCTCGGGACCGTGGCCGCGCTGACGTACTTCATCTTCTCGAAGGCGCACCGCGGGGTCCTCGGCGCCTCCGCGAAGGTCGGCACGTGGGTGCTCATGATCGGCTTCGGCGCGTCGTTCAGCTACACGATCCTCTCGCGCGTCTACCTGCTCATCGGGAGGGTGCTCTTCCTGCTCCGCGACTGGTTGGGGGTGGTGGGGTAAAGACGGATCCTGTTCAATTCGAACGAGACGGCAGCTCATCTTGATTGATTATTGCGCGCCGCGGCATGCCGAAGAGAGGCAACTGACCCCAATCATTCCATTCGTGCCGTTGGCTCGGAAGATGCAGCGTTTGGAGTGCCGAACCACGACGAGGAAAATGGGAGACGACACACAAAGGGTGCAGTTCCGGAAGGAAGCCGACGACGCCCGGCTGCGCGGGCTCTTGAGCCCAGACGCGCTGACCGTCAGCCTGGTCTCCGCGTTTGCGGGGGACCGTCCCCTGTCCGAGGAGGAGCGAAAAGTTCTCAGCGACATGGAGGAGCGGCGCAAGGATCTGTTCTTCACTGATCTCCTCTACGCGACCACCCACCAGTTCTTCGCCCCCGCCGTCGCCCGGATCTTGTGGCACGACATCCTCCAACACAAATACACGATGTCGAAGCTGCTTGGCCGGAACGTGCGCGTCACCGTCGCCACGCTGGACTATCTCTCGAATGTCACGAAGGACATCATGTCTTCCACCGTGATCAACGAGGGGCACATCGCCCGGATCGCGGATCTCTCGATGCGCGACGGCTTGACGGGGCTGTTCAATCACACGAGCTGCCACGAGATCGTCGGGCTCGAGCTGAAGACCTACCTTCGCTACGGGATGATCGTGTCCCTGATCCTCGCGGACATCGACGACTTCAAGCTGGTCAACGACCGGCACGGGCACCAGGAGGGCGATCGCGTCCTTGTGGAGCTCGCGGAGATCTTCCGCGCCTCCTCGAGGGACTCGGACATCGGTTGTCGTTACGGGGGCGAGGAGTTCGCCGTGATCCTGCCTGGCACGGGCGCCGCCGAGGCCGGCGAGGTGGCGGAGAGGATCCGAGCGAAGGCAATGACGATCCGCGTCGGGGATCAGGCGATCACCGTGAGCCTCGGGGTGGCGGCATGCGACCCGGACACGACGACGGCGCATGCGCTCGTCGAAAAGGCGGATCAGGGATTGTACCGGGCGAAGCTGGAAGGGAAGAACCGGGTCGTGATCGTGGTCTAGACGCAGCCGCCGACGTCGCATCTCCGAGCTGTGAAATGGTTTGCGTGGGGGGCGAGCCTTGGCCCATGTGCTCGATGACGTCCGGGCGGATGCGGATGACGACGTAGTCCGGGGCGTCGGCCATGCGCACCTTCGCGTTGCGCACCCAGGGTCTCAGTACGTGTCCGGCATGGCGAACGACAGCACGACGTAGGCGACCTCGAAAACGATGTTGACGATCGAGACGATGATCCCCGCGGTGGTGAGCCCCTTCCCGCCCAGGCCGCCCAGGGACTTGTTGTAATCGTCGGTCTCCTTGCGCGCGCGGATCGAGAGGACGAGCCCGACGACGCCGCAGAAGAACGCGGTGATGAACCCGGCGATCGCCAGACCGTTCACCGGCCTGCCCGCCCTGCGATCGATTTCGTCCATCTATTGCAGCGCGGTCTTGATGAGGTTGTCGACCTCGTCCTGCGCGATGCCGAGGGCGGTCGCGACCTCGGCGATCAGCTCCCGCTCCGCCTTGGCCAGGGCGCCGTCCGCGGCCACGGCCATGGCGAGCTCCACGATCAGCGCGTTCTTGGAGTCCAGCGCCTCGATGCCTTCGGCCAGCGCCACCGGATCGTCGCCGATGTTGCGGGCGAGCACGTCCTTGCGCTCCGCGTCGTCGAGCCCGTAGCGGTCCATCAGCTCGTTCAGGATCTCGCGCTCGGCGTCCGCGAGCTGCGCGTCGGCCAGGATGGCCTGGGCGACGACCTTGCAGATCTGCACCTGGTCCTTCTTCGTGAGCTCGGTCATGTCGATCCTCCTCGCGTGCGGTGCGCAACGTTAACCCGATTTTGAGAAAAACCCAATCCGCGCGATGATCCCGGCATGGAAAATCCATCGACCCGGTCGACCCCCGTCGGCGCGCGCGGCGCGGGCGTCCTCCTCCACGTCACGTCGCTGCCAGGAGGGCACGGTGTGGGCGATCTCGGCGCGGCCGCGCACCGCTTTGCCGGGCTCGCGGCGGAGTGCGGGTTCTCGGCGTGGCAGATCCTGCCGCTCCACCCGACGGACGCGACCGGCTCGCCGTACTCCGGGCTCTCCGCGTTCGCCGGCAATCCGCTGCTCATCGATCTCGACGACCTCGTGGCGCGCGGGCTCCTCGAGCGCCGGGACGTGTGGGACCCACCGGGCTTCCCGCGCGGCGCGGCCGACTACCGGACCGCCGCGGCGTTCAAGCGGCCGCTCGTCGACAGGGCGGCGCGCGCGCTGCTCGCGGGCCGGGGCGCAGCTCTCGGCGACCGCTTCGCGGCGTTCTGCGAGGAGGCGGGGCCCGCCTGGCTCGACGACGCGGCGCTCTACGCGGCGCTCGCGCGAAGGCACCGGGGCGCGCCGTGGTGGCGGTGGGAGGCTCCTCTCAAGCGCCGCCGCGCCCGCGCGATCCGCGCCGCCCGCGCCGCGCTCGCCGGGGATGTCGAGCGGTACCGCGCGATCCAGTTCCTGTTTGACGTGCAGTGGCGCGCGCTCACGGCGCGATGCAGGGAGCTCGGCCTCCGGCTCTTCGGAGACGTGCCGCTCTACGTCGCCCGGGGCGCGGTCGACGTGTGGGCGCGGCCCGAGCTCTTCGCGCTGGATCGCGAGCTGCGCCCGCGCGCGGTCTCCGGTGTGCCGCCGGACTACTTTTCCGAGAAGGGCCAGCTGTGGGGCAACCCGGTCTACCGCTGGCGCGCGCACCGCGAGGAGCGCTTCCGCTGGTGGACCGCGCGGCTCGCCCGGGAGCTCGAGCTCGCGGACTGGGTTCGGATCGACCACTTCCGGGGCCTCTGCGCGTGCTACGAAATTCCGTTCGGGGCGCGGGACGCGCGGCGCGGGAGGTGGGTGCGGGCGCCCGGTCGCGAGCTGCTCGAGGCCGCGAGGGCCCGGCTCGGCCGCGCGCCGTTCGTGGCAGAGGATCTCGGCCTGGTCGGCGAGGACGTGCTCGCGCTGCGCGACGCGTTCGGCCTGCCCGGCATGGCGGTGCTGCAGTTCGGCTTCGGCGACGGCGCGGGGGCGGCGCACCTGCCCGAGAACCACCGCGAGCGGCAGGTCGTCTACACCGGCACGCACGACAACGACACGCTCGTCGGCTGGTGGCGGGCCGCGGGTGCGGATGTCCGGGAGCACGTGCGGCGGACCCTGCGCGTCCGCGGCGGAGAGCGGGAGATCGCGCGAACGCTCGTCGAGGCCGCGCTCGAATCGGTCGCCCGGCTCGCCGTGATCCCGATGCAGGATCTGCTCGGCCTCGGTTCCGAGGCGCGCATGAACACGCCCGGGAGCCCGCCCGGCCGGAGTTGGCAGTGGCGGCTCGAGGGTAGAGAGCTCACCCTGCGCCGCGTCGGCGCCATCCGGGAGCTGATCGAGGCGAGCGGCAGGGCACCGGGTTGAAGGGCGGGAACGCCGGTCAGAACACCGGATCCGCACAGCAGCGGAAGCCCGTAGAATAGTCGTGGTAGGTCGTCGTGTGCGCGGTCGTCGTGTACGTGCACCCCGGGCCGTTGATCGAGCCGTCCGCGTAGAAGCCGCCCTTGAACGTGCCGTCCGGATCCGCGATCCACTCGTGCAGGTTGCCGTGCATGTCGAAGATCCCCTCGGCCGTGACGCAGCCGGGGTTCGCGCCGGTCGTGTCGACCGTGTCCTCCTGCTGATTGATCCCCGGATCGTTCATGTGCTCGCCGTCCCAGACGCCATCGCTCGTGCCGAAGTAGTCGACAACGGGGTGCGTGCCCGGGTACGTGTCGTTGCACGCGCCGTCGACGTACGTGTCGCCGTACGGCCAGGTCCACTCGAGAGGGCCCTGGCAGGCGCGCAGCCACTCGTCGAGCGTGCACAACCGCCTGCCCGCGGCCTCGCACGCCGTCGCCGCGACGTCGCCGCTGATGTAGCCTTGCGGCACGACACCTCCGATCGAGGTCGCGACTCCGTCTTCCGGGACGTCGTAGGGGGACCAGTCGACGAGCGAGGCCTCCCACCTGTCGACGCACGCCGACCCCGCGAGCGCCATCCCGGCGGGGCAGGGGGAGATCTCGGTGTCCGTGTCCGTACCGCCGTCCGGGCCGGCGTCCGAATCGGAACCGGAATCCGCGTCCGCGTCCGAGTCGGAGTCGGTGTCCGAGTCGGAGTCGGTGTCGGAGTCGGAGTCGGTGTCCGAGTCGCCCGCCGCGCCGTCGCCGCAGCCGGCGGCGCCCGAGCCGAGGCACAGCGCCGCGATCGTCAGCCAGGTGAGCCTCGCCACGGATCGGCCTACGGCTCGTACCAGTCGCACAGCCGCTTCGGGATCTCGAACGACTGCGCGAGGGAGTCGGTGAACAGCGGCCCGACCTGGTACGGCGCGTCGAACGTCCCGTCGCCGTTGCCCATGTAGATCTCCAGGATGGACGGGCCCGTCCACGCGTCGCCGGAGTAGCAGTGGCCCACGATGACGTCCATGTCACCGTTGAAGTCGAAATCGAAGACCTGGGCGCTGCTCGTCACGCCCGGCGAGTCCGAGCCCGACTCGATCGCGGGCTCGAGGTCGATCGCCGGGTAGGCCGTCGAGGCGAACCCGCCGGAGCCGTCGCCGACGTAGTACCAGCTCTGCCCCGGATCGCCGTCGTCGTCGAATCCCATGAGCACATCGCCGTTGTCGTCCGAGGTGAAGTCGGCGAACACGGTGGAGTTGACCGGGTAGTTGTGCGTGAGGACGGACGTCGGCGTGGAGCTGAACGTGCCGTCGCCGACCCCGTCCAGCCGGTAGACGTTCGCCGAGGTCGCGCCGCCGCTCGCGAAGACGGCGAACACGATGTCCTTAACGTCGTCGCCGGTGATGTCCATCGCCTGCCGGCTCTGGGAGTAGCCCCACTGGCCGTCCACGACGCTCCCCGTGCCGAGCGTGAACGCCTCGCGCAGGGTGAAGGCGCACGAGGTGTCCGGGTAGTCCGCGACCGCGCAGTCCGCCGTGCGGATCGTCCCGTTGTTCAGGAAGACCCAGCCGGTGATCGACTCGATGTACCCGGAGGAGGGCGACCGTGTCGCCGTGACGAGGTCGAACAGGTTGTCCGAGTTGACGTCCGCCACGATGCCGCCCGCGCGCAAGGCGGTGGGGCCGACGTCGATCTGGACGAACTCGTCCTCCTTGTCGGTGCGGTAGAAGAAGTACATCTCGAAATCGCCCGTCGTGCCGTCCGCGGTCGCGTCGTGGGCGATGAAGTCGGTCCGGCCGTCGTCGTCGAAGTCGGCGATCGCGAACGCGCGGTAGTTGTCGTCGATGTCGTCCGCCGGCCATTCGATCTGATCCTGGAAGGTGCCGTCCTGGTTCGACAGGTAGAAGTAGAAGGTGCCGTTGTTGTTCGCCTGGATGATGTACTCCGGGAACGGATCGAGGGGGTACGGATCATCGACGTCGAGGATGTCGTCCGAGTCTCCGTCCGCCGAGAAGGGATCGGAGATCACGCAGTCCGCGCCGTAGTCCGCCTCCTCGAGGTCGGAGATGGAGTCGTTGTCGTCGTCGGTGTCCGCGTTGTCCCCGGTGCCGTCGCTGTCGTGATCGTCCCACTCGGACGGGTCGGTGGGGAACGCGTCATCGTCGTCCGGGATGCCGTCGGAGTCCTGGTCCGGGGCCTCGGTGTCGGAATCGATATCGGTGTCCGTGTCCGAATCGGTGTCCGTGTCCGAATCCGAATCCGAATCCGTGTCGACGTCCGTGTCGGTATCGGTGTCGGAATCGGAGTCCGAGTCCGATGCGGACGGCTCGTTGGCCGACTCCGCGCACCCGAGCGCCGCGAGCCACAGCAGCGATGCCGACACGAAGAGCCCGTGTTTCCAGCGAAGTGTTCGCATACGCTTCCTCCCCTCGTTGTCTTTGCCTTCTCCAGCGTCTCGAAACACGGTACCACAGAACACCGGCGCGCGCTGGGCGCTCGAGAGGAGGGGACATGACCGAGACCGACGATGCCGTTGCGAGGTGGCTCGACTCCTCCTTCGACCGGCTGGTCGCCGAGCTCGGCGAGTGGCTCGCGATCCCGAGCGTGAGCGCCGATCCCGAGCGCCGCGGCGACCTGGTGCGCGCCGCCGAGTGGCTCGCCGCGCGGCTGCGGAGGGTAGGCGTCGCGAACGCGGAGGTCGTCCGGACCTGCGGCCACCCGATCGTGCGCGGCGATTGGCTCGGCGCGGGCGCGGATCGCCCGACCGTGATCTGCTACGGCCACTACGACGTGCAGCCCGCCGGGCCGCTCGAGGCCTGGAGCGCACCGCCGTTCGAGGCCCGCGTCCGCAGGACGGAGCGCGGCGACGATCTCTTCGCGCGCGGCGCCGCGGACGACAAGGGGCAGATCGCGATCCAGCTCGCGGCAGTGGAGGCGCTGCTCGCGACCTTGGGCCGCCTGCCCGTGAACGTCCGCTTCCTGTACGAGGGCGAGGAGGAGGTCGGCAGCGGCGCCCTGGCGCGCTGGGTTGGGGAGAACGCCGCCGGCCTCGGCGCCGACGCGGTGCTCGTGTCGGACACGGCGATCGCGGCACCGGACCGGCCGAGCGTCGACTGCGGCCTGCGCGGGATCTGGGCCGGCGAGCTCGTCGTGCGCGGACCCGCCAGGGATCTGCACTCGGGCGCGTACGGCGGCGTCGTCATGAACCCGCTGCACGCGCTCGCCGAGATCGTGGCGAGCTTCCACGACGCGTCGGGCCGGGTGGCGGTCGAGGGGTTCTACGACGGCGTCCGCGAGCTCCCGGCCGCGGAGCGCGCCGAGCTGGGCAGGCTCGGGATCGACGACGCCCGGATCCTGCGCGAGACCGGCGCCCCGGCCGCGTTCGGGGAGCCCGGGTTCTCCCCCGCCGAGCGGATCGGGGCCAGGCCGACCCTCGACGTCATCGGCATGTGGGGTGGTGTCCTCGGCGCGGCGTTCCAGGGGATCATCCCGGCCGAGGCGCGCGCCAAGATCACCTGCCGCCTCGTGCCGGCCCAGGAACCCGAGCACGTCGGCCGCTGCCTCGCGGCGCACGTCGCGAAGCGCGCGCCGTCCGCGGTGACGGTCGAGCTCTCCGAGCGGGCCAGGCTCGCGGCGACGCTGCTCGAGGGGGACAGCCCGGCGTTCGGGGCCGCGTCGCGGGCGTTCGAGCGCGGCTTCGGCGTGCGGCCGCTGCGATCGCTGTGCGGCGGCGGGATCCCGATCGTCGGGGTGCTCGTCGAGGCGCTCGGTGCGCCGGCGGTTCTCATGGGGTTCGCGCTGCCGGACGACGGCGCCCACGGGCCGGACGAACGGCTCAGCCTCGGGTGCTTCAGGAAGGGCGTGAAGACGGTCGCGGCGTTCTTCGAGGAGCTGGAGGGTTGATTCAGCGGCCTCTCGCGGGGATCTGCTCCGCGCTGTAGCCGCGGCGGTCCAGCAGCGCCACGACGCCGTCGTGGCCCACGAGGTGCCCGGCGCCGATCACGACGAAGAGACGATCCCACGTCTCTGTGAGCGCGTCGATCGCGTCGGCCATTGCCGCGTTGCGGCGGGTGAACATCGCGTCGTAGAGCGGCTCGCGCCTCGGATCCTCGGTGAACGGCGCCCGCGAGACTTCGTGCACGGCGGCGGCGTCGCCGGCCTTCCACGCCCCGACGAGCCGCTCGAGCTCCGCCCTTCCCTCGGGTGTGAGGTCGTCGAGCGCGTCGGCGAGCACCCACTCCTGGAGCGCTGGCGAGAGGCCGTCGAAGACGGCGAGCTGCTCGTCGAGCGTTTCGAGCGCCTCGATGGGCTTCGCAGCGCCGGCGCGATCGATGAAGTGACGATCCATCCCGAGCGACGCGTCGAGCCCCATCTCGCTCGTCTGGATCTGGATCACGGACAGCGCCGCGAACCACGGTTCGAAGTTCGACACCATGGCGATCGGGATCTTCCTCTCCTCGAGCCAGCTCTCGAGAGCGCCCCACGTCTCGGGGCTCAGGCGATCTTTGATGGTCACGCCCGCCGAAAGGAGCGCGCGCTTCACCACGGCGCCCTTGACCACGCCGGGATCGAGATCGCCGGGACCGAGCTCCAGGACGAGCGCGTCCGAGGCGTCGAACGCCTCTTCGATCACCGGATCGAGCGGGTAGAAGTCGGGCGTCGCGGCGTGGATCGATCCGAAGAGGTAAACGGTCTTCCGCGGACCCGTCGGCGACGCGATCCGCCACAGGAAGGTCATCGGCTGGCCGGGGAGCGCCGCTTGGTCGGCTGTGACGGCGCGCCGGATCGCCGGCTGTTCGGCCGCGCGCTCGGTGCTCGGCGGGGCGCCGCAGGTCGCGAGGCACAGCGCGGCGGCTGCGAACGGCAAGGCGAGGGAACGGGATCCGAACGTCATGAGATCTGTGTGACGCCGTTGTAGTCAAATGTCAAGAAATGTAGGACAAGGCGACTCCGGGAGATCGCGTCCCGGATCCGGCTCGGCTATAGTGCCGCGTATGCCAACCGAACCCTGCCGCGTGGAGCTCGTGATCTTCGACCTCGACGGCACGCTCGTGGACAGCCGGGACGACATTGCCGCCGCCGTGAACGCCGCGCTCGCAGGGATCGGGTGCCCGCCGCGGCGCCTCGCGGAGATCGTCCCGCGGATCGGCGAGCCGCTCGACGCCATCTTTCGAAGCTGGCTCCCGGCCGATCGCGCGGCGCTGCTGCCCGAAGCCGTCGACGCGTACCGGCGCTTCTACTTCGAAAACTGCGCCCGCAGCTCGGCGCTCTACCCCGGCGTGCGGGGCTGCCTCGAGCGGCTCGCGCCTGTCCGGCTCGCGATCGCGACGACGAAGACGACGCGGCAGGCGGTCCGCGTGTGCGAGCAGCTCGACCTCTCCCGCCACTTCGCCGTCGTGCAGGGGTGTGACGACATCCCGCACAAGCCGGATCCCGCGGTCGTCCGCGCGGTGCTCGACCGCCTCGGCGTCGAGCCCGCCGCGGCGTGGATGGTGGGCGACACGGCGATGGACGTCGCGGCCGGCCGCGCGGCCGGCTGCGCCACCTGCGCCGTGACCTGGGGGATCGGCGGGCGGGAGGCGCTCGAGGCTGCGGGTCCGGATCTCCTCGTCGACGGCGCCGAGCTCCTGCCGGGCGCGCTCCTCGGCCGGCGCGCCGAGATCGGGTATGGCGGGCCCCGCCCGGACCGTGCTATGTGACCGCATCCGTGAGGGCGATGCGAATGACCCAGACGACGAGACGCCGTCTCTTCCCCCGCGCACCGGGCGCCGGTGAGGTCGGCGTCGCCGCGCTCGCGATCGCGGTCATCGTCGTGCTCGTCGTCCCGATCCCGCAGGCGCTCCTCGACCTGCTCATCGCCGTGAACCTCGGGCTCTCCGTCGTCCTGTTCACGGCGGCGCTCTCCATGCGCAGCCCGCTCGCGTTCGGCTCGTTCCCGACGTTGCTGCTCGTCGCGACGCTGTACCGGCTCGCGCTGAACGTCTCCTCCGTGCGGCTCATCCTGTCCGAGGCGGACGCCGGCGAGATCATCGGCGCCTTCGGGAGCTTCGCGGTGGGCGGCGACATCCTGATAGGCGCGGTGCCCTTCGGGATCCTCGCGATCGTGCTCTTCCTCGTCATCACGAAGGGCGCGGAGCGCGTGGCGGAGGTGTCGGCGCGGTTCAGCCTGGACGCGCTCCCCGGGATGCAGCTCGCGATCGAGACCGACCTCCGCTCCGGCGCCATTTCGGCGCGCGAGCTGAGCCGGCGGCGGTCCGAGCTCGAGCGGCGGAGCCACTACTACGGCGCGCTCGACGGCGCCATGAAGTTCGTCCGCGGCGACGCGATCGCCAACCTCGCGATCATCGGCGTCAACCTCGTGGGCGGTGTCGCGGTCGGCGCGCTCCGGCACGGCATGTCGGTTGGGGCCGCGCTCGACACGTACGGGCGGCTCACGATAGGCGACGGGCTCGTCACGCTCCTGCCCGCGGTGCTGATCTCGACGGCGGCCGGGTTGCTCGTCACCCGTCTCGGGCAGGGGGACGCGGATAAGAGCTTCGGAGGCGCGGTCGCGGCAGAGCTCGGGAAGGAGCCCTTCGCGCTGCTCGTCGCGGCGGCCGCCATGATCGCGCTGGCCGCCCTCCCGGGCTTCCCGGTGTGGCCGTTCGCCGTCGTCGGCGCGCTGCTCGCGATCCCCGGTGCGCTCCACCTGCGCGCGGCGCTGGCCGCTGGAAGGACGGCGTCGCGCAACGGCGCCGTCGAGGTGGATGATCCGCGCCGCCCCTTCGATCTCGATCGCACACAGGAGCTCGTCGACGCGCTCGCCGCCGAGAAGCCGGTGCTCGTGCGCGAGACCGTGCCGCGCCTCGTCGGGCTGCCGGCGCTCGCCGAGCTGCTCACCCTGATGCGCGCCGACGGCCTCGATGAGGGGCACCTCGGCGACCTCCTCGAGGCGCTCGCCCGGGACGGCGGCGAGGGCGGCCCGGTCGAGCTCGCGGAGCGGCTCCGGCGCCGGATGTCGGGCGTCATCACCTCGCGGCTCGTCGGTGCAGAGAGGAGCGTGGACGTCGCGATGCTCGAGCGCGACGTGGAGGCGGTGCTCGACAACGCGCTGTGCCGGACCGCCGACGGCGAGCGGCTCGCCATGCCCGAGGCCGATCTCCGCGGCGTCGTCGCGGCGTGCGCGGCGGCGCTCGGCGCGATGGAGAAGCCTTTGCTCCTCGTCCCGCCCCGCGTGCGGCGCCCCCTCGCGGCCGCGCTCCGCGCGCACGGCGTCGCGGCGGAGGTGATCGCCCACGGCGAGCTCGAGGGCGACGTCGAGGTCCGGATCGCGGCGCGGATATCGGTGTGAGATCAGCTCCGGTTCAGCGTCACCAGGGCGCGGTGTCCGGGAAGATCGCGTTGCGCTCGAACGCCGCCTCCACCGTGCGGAGCAGCTCGTTGTCCTGCAAAGGGGCGTGGCTCGCGGGGTCCGGCCCGTTCAGGACGCTGAACTCGTCGTATTCGGCCCACGGCTCGAACGACGGGTACCACAGCCAGATCGCCCAGCCCGTGTCGAGCCGCTCGAGCAGGTCGATCTCGTCCGACAGGAACTGTGCGGCGCCGGGCGCCCACCGCGCGACGCCGAGCTCGTTGACGGCCAAGGGCGCGCCGGTCAGCTGCCGGTAGGAGTCGACGGGCGCGAGCGCCTCCAGCAGCCAGTCCTCGTCGACGTCCTCCTCGGCGCCGTCGCCGTCCGCGTCGAACCACCCGGGGTAGGCCAGGCAGTCGCCGGGCGCCTGGGAGGTGAAGGCGCGCGGGTCGTACTGGTGCACCGCGTAGACGACTCGCGGATCGTCGATCGGCCAGAGGTGGCCGAGCCAGCCGACGTGGCTCCAGCCGAGCGCGCCGACGAGGATCGGCGTCTCGGTGTCGACCTCCCGGATCGCGGCCGCCAGGAGGGGGTACAGGCGGTTCCAATCGAGCAGGCTGCCGTCGTAGGCCGGGTAGAACTCTTCCGGCGAATAGGCGCCGACGAGCGCGTTCGAGTTCGGCTCGACCATCAGGTCGTAGGCCACGACCGCGCGGTGATCGCGAAAGCGCTCCGCCGTCGCGCGCCACATCGCTGCCCACGCGTCCTGCGCCTCGGCGCTCTGCCACAGCGTCTCGTCGTCGAGGCTCTCGCCGACCCACTCGGGGTCCTCCTCGTCGAGGAAAACGAACTCGTTGCGGCCGGGACCGGTCCTATAGCTTATCACGGAGAACAGCCCGGCGGCCGCCGCGCCGTCGACCGCGGCGTACAGGTTCTCGAGCACGGCCTCGTCTATATCGTACGGCGCCGTTTCGGAGAAGATGCCCGGGTGGGAGACGTCGACCACGTTCGCGCCCGTTGCTGCGAGACCCTCGAAATCCTCGGCGCCGTAGGGCGGGCCGACCGCGCCGGCGCCCAGGCCCGTCCCGTCGATCTCCGGGTACACGCGGCGCTGGTAGACGTTGGCGCCGCGCAGGCACGCCCCGTTCGTCCAAAGATCGATCTTGGATGCCGCCGCCGCGCAGAGATCCCCCTCCGGCGCGACTTCGCAGCCGAGCGAGCAGATCGCCGCAGCGAGCCACAGCGTTCCCCGCCGGCGCCGTCGTCTCGATCCTGCCTGGACGCTCACGGCCCCAACGATACCGTGTCTATCCCCCAGTAGTCGATGTCCCAGGTGTCGTCGCCGACGGCCCGGAACCGGATCTGGGCCGCCGCGGTTCGGCACTCGACGGGCAGCGCGTGCGTCGCGACGGTCCAGGCGAAGCTCTCGTCCCAGGTGTCGTCGCCGTCCGTGTACGTCGTCAGCGTCGCCCAGCCGGAGCCGTTCCAGCACTGCGGCTTCATCTCCTCGTCGTAGCCGTAGTAGTCGTCGTAGTAGTCGTCGAGCGTGATGGCGTAGGTCAGCTCGACCGACGCGCAGCCGCTCAGGTTCGCGGTCGGCGAGGTGAGGTCCGACGTGTAGCCGGTGTCGTGCGGGTCGTCGTCGAAGCGCATGTAGCCGCTCTCGCGCACCCAGTTGTCACCGTAGCTCCAGCCGTCGTCGCCGGACGCCCAGCCGCCGGCGATCGCGGAGAGCTGGCAGTCGTCGGTGTCGGTGTCCGTATCGGTGTCGGTGTCCGTATCGGTGTCGGTGTCCGTATCGGTGTCGGTGTCCGTATCGGTGTCGGTGTCTGTGTCGGAGTCGGAGTCGGAGTCGGAGTCTGTGTCGGAGTCGGAGTCTGTGTCGGTGTCCGTATCCGTGTCCGTGTCGATGTCAGTATCGGTATCCGTGTCGGAGTCGGAGTCCGAGTCCGAGTCCGAATCCGAATCGCCTGACGAGCCGCCGCCGGCCATCTCGCCTTTGGCGCAGCCCGTGACCGCGAAGAGGCCGACTAGGATCAGGAAGCGCGCCTTGAACGTCAGCATTCAGCCCTCCTCGGGTTCGCGGAGCTTCTACATGATAATACGTGGGAACGAACGAAGCTCCCGGATGTTTCGAACTCGGCGGACGGCTAGCGGGCCGCCAGGACGACGCCCGTCACGATCGCCGCGGCTACGGCGAGGCCGGCGATCACGAGGATGAGCGGGAAGAGGCT
Organism: Pseudomonadota bacterium; assembly: GCA_023229365.1. NCBI lineage: Bacteria > Pseudomonadati > Pseudomonadota > Pseudomonadota bacterium. The sequence goes on from JALNZK010000012.1 coordinate 74,532, forward strand.
GCGCCGGGGTCTCCCCTCGCGCTTCGCCGCCTCGAGCGCCCCGATCAGGTCGATCGCCTTGCGCTGCGCCGACGAGAGAAAGGGCCCGTGCGCGGCGCCGCAGAACGCGCAGCGGACCGTCTCTCCCGGCGCGCCCTCCGGGAGCGGGGCCTCGCACTGGCTGCAGAGTCGAGCGGTCAAAAGTCGCCCGTCGCGCGCTCAGCCCTTGATGATGCGGGGCAGGAGCATCTGGTGCTGCGGGCAGAACGAGATCGGGTTCTGGTGGATCCCCGCCGCGAACGCGACGACGTACTTGCGCAGGTCGGCGAACTTCACGGTCTCGTCGACGAAGCCGCGCTTGGCGCAGTACTCTGGGCGCGAGCGGTCGTGGTACTTCTTGGCGAGCGCGTTCATCTTGTCGATGGTCGGCTGGAGATCCTTGCCCGCCTCCTGATCCTTGACGAGCCTTCGCGAGAAGCTCGCGACCGCCGCGGTCTCGCCGTGCATGACGTAGATCTCGGTGGTCGGCGTGCCGAGCGTGAACGCGTTGTTGTCGTTGGCCTGCGGGCCGCCGAGGACGTAGTGCGCCGCGGCGGTCCCCTTGCGCAGCACCACCGCCATCATCGGCACGTCCGTCGACTGGATCGAGTAGATGAGCGACTGCCCGAGGCCGAGCAGCTCCGCCTTCTCCGCGACGTCGCCGACGTCGATGCCCGAGGTGTCCTGCAGCCAGATGATCGGCAGGCGGTCGCGGCCGCAGAGCGGCACGAACTCGTTCATCTTGATGAGCCCCTGGCGGTAGAGCTTGCCGCCGATCCCGGCGTAGTCCGCGTACTCCGGGTAGCCCGCGCCGAGGAACCCCTGCCGGTTCGCGATGAGGCCGCACAGGAAGCCGTCGATCTTGACGAGGCCGGTGTACATCTCCGGGCCGTAGCCCGGCCGGAACTCCGTGTGCTCGGAGTTGTCGACGAGGCGCGCGATGACCTCCTCGACCTTGTAGGTCTGCTTCTGGTCGAACGGGATGATGCTGTCGATCTCCGCGGGCGGGAACCTCGGCTCCGCCGGGGCGGCGACGCGGAAGAAGCTCGGGTTGTACGCCGGCATGTCCGCCATGTACTTCTTGATGACGTCGAGGACGCCGGTCTCCGTCTCCTCGACGTGCCGGAAGAAACCGGTCTCGTTGTAGTGGATCTCCACGCGCCCCGGCGGAGTGGCGCGGAGCTTCTTCTGCGCGTCGATGATCAGCTGCGCGCCCTCGAGATCGAAGCCGCCCTTGGGCGCCATGCCTCCCACGATCCCGGCGCCGCCGACCGCGATGTTCGCGTCCTTGTGCGCGACGAGGATCGTCGGGCTGATGCCGTGGTAGCCGCCGCCGGCCGGGTTGGTCCCGAAGATCGCGACGAGCACCGGCACGCCGAGCTGCTCGAGCTCCGTGTGGCGGTAGAACGGCGTCCCGTTGCCGCGGCGGTCCGGGTAGACCTCCTCCTGCTCGGGCAGCTTCACGCCGGAGCAGTTGAGCACCCAGACGAGCGGGAGGTGGAGCCGCTTCGCGAGGTCGGTGACGCGCAGGATGTTCTCGGCCTGACCCGAGATCCAGGCCCCGGCGAGCACCTTGTTGTCGGAGGCGATCACGACCGCCCACTTGCCGGAGATCTTCGCGAGGCCGTCGATGACGCCGGTCGTCCCCTCCTCGTTGCCCTTCGGATCGTAGAGCGTGTGCAGCGGGCACCACGTGCCCTCGTCGACGAGGTAGTCGAGGCGCTCCCACGCGGTCATCTGGCCGCGCTTCTTGAGATCCGCCGCCGGGATCCCCGCGCTCTTCACGCGCTCGATCTCGGCCGCGAGCACCGCCTCCACACCGCGGATCTTCTCGACGCTGTCTCGGTTGCGCTCGATCGCCTTGGGGTTGAGCGCCTTGCCGATGTCGTTCATCTTCTCGAAGTACTTCCTCATCGAATCACCTCCGCGTTGAGTCGTAGAAGGGCCGCGAGAGCCGTCATACCATCCCGCGGGGCAGGTTCAAGGGGAAGATAGAAAAGGACCCTCCGGATGTGCCGTCCCGAATGGCGTCAAAACCCCGCGTCCGTTCTACGTGGGTCCCGTGTCGCCGCTTCAGGCTTCCGATACGCAATGACCGGTCTGCACACCGCGACGAGGAACAGGCCCCGGGGTTTTGGTACAGCGGGATTACTCTCATCGCCCCGGCAACGTACACCCCAGAGGGTCCTCCAAGAGTATGTGCCCTCGCCGCGCGCGGTTCAAGGCTGTCGCCGCAGGTGAAAGATCTTGCCGTCCGCGCTTGGCACGCTCTAAAATGCGTCGCGGTTCGGGCCGGATCGGCGCGCCGCCGGAGACTTCTTGGAAGATCTTTTCCTCCAGCTGACCTCTCTCCAAGGCGGGTTGGGGATCCTCGCGATCTTCGGCGTCCTGCTCCTGTGCGGGCTCGGGCTGCCGATCCCGGAGGACATCCCGCTCATCTCGGCGGGCTACCTCATCCACCTCCAGCAGACGACCTGGGTGATCGCGCTGCTCGTGTGCATGGCGGGCGTCCTCGTCGGCGACACGATCATCTACTGGTTCGGCAAGCGGCTCGGCAAGAAGCTGCTCCGCAGCCGGCTCGTCATGTTCTTCACCACGCCCAAAAGGATCCTCAAGGTCAAGGCGTACTACAGGAAGTACGGGCCGAAGATCATCCTGGTCGGGCGGTTCCTGCCCGGGCTGCGCGCCCCGATCTTCTTCGTCGCCGGCAGCTCACGCCTGCGCTACGCCAAGTTCATCACCTACGACGGGATCGCCGCGCTCGTGAGCGTCCCGGTGTGGCTCCTCGTGGGATCCAAGTTCGGGAACGAGATCGACACGCTGCTCGGCTACATCCAGCGCGGGAAGACGATCACCTTCTCCGTGCTCGGCGGGCTCGTGCTCCTGTACATCGTCTACATCGTCTGGAAGGCCAAGGTCGCCTCCAAGAAGCGCCTCGCCTTGGCCGCGGCCGCCGCGAAGGAGCTCGAGCGGGAGAAGGACGCCGAGCTGTAGCCGCCCGGAGCTTACTAAACTGTTAAGGACCGTCCCCGGAATTCCTTGGACCCAGAGATTCGTTAGAACCGCACGCCGATCGCCGCGCGCGGCAGGAGCCCGAGCTGATCGGAATCGATACGCCAGGCGCCATCGATCTCGAGGCGGAGGAACAAGCGCACGCGCCCGAAATCGGCGAGATGGAAGCCCACCGCGCCTGCCCAGAGCAGGCTCATCGACGGTTCGGTTTTCCCGTCCACCCACAAGAGCAGCCCGAGCTGCGCTTCCAGCCAGATCCGTTTTGCCAGAGGCACGGCCAGCACCGCGGTCGCCGCGCCGAGCACAGCGAAGCGATTGCTGTAGTCGCAGACGCAGTCCACGGAGCTCGTGCTCGACTCATCACAGAGGGTGTCGTCTTGCGAGTCGTCTAGGCACATCCCGCACGCCATTGATTCACACGCCGTACGCAAGCGGCCGAAGTCGAGACCGAGGCGCACCCCCAAGTCCAATCGCGTGGCCACGGGCCACATCAATCCGGCTTCGACGCCTCCGAACGCTCCGCCGTACCAACGTTCCTTCTCTATGGTTTCTCCCTGCAGCTCTCCGCCGTATTTCTCCTTGAACAAGGCGTAGCCACCCGTCGCTCCGACCGTGGCATAGAACTTTCGCCGGTCGACGGGTTCAGCCGAGGTGGGCTCGCAGAGCCCCGCCAGGATGAGAAGCCCCAACAAGGGAATCCAGAGACGTTTTGCTCCGCGGATCACGCTTTGGTCGCCCCCTACTTCTCGCTCTTCGTCGCGATGGCGAAGCGCTGCGCGCCGGCCAACCGCCAATCAAACAGCTTTGACATCGACGAGCTTCAACCCCTCCGAAACTATATCACGGCACAAAGAGCGACGTCGTCGTTCCGTGGGACGGGGCGATGCCTCCGCCCCATCCCCCTTCGTTTGCAGGCCCGCGTCGACCAAGATATAGTCGCAGAGGAGAAAATGGATGCCCGGCCAACCTCAACACGACGTGCTCCTCGACGCTCAAGGTCGTCCCTACTTCCTGTGGGATGTCGACATGGATCTCGAGGCGCTCGAACAGCGGCTCGCCGATCCGGATCCCGTCGTGAGCGGCTACTTCCACGCCAAGCTGATGCGCGAAGCGCGGCCCGAAGACGTCTTCAAACTGACGACGAGGGCGAGGATTCGCGAGCTGTGGCCCCACCTCGAGCGGCACCTCGGGCGCACGCGAGAGCACTGGCGCTGGCTCTTCGAGCAGTGGGAGACGGGCGACGATGGCCGAGAGTAGGCTGAGCGGGCTCCAGACCAGGATCCTGGTTCTGCTCGCGCGGCTGAGCCCCCCGTGGACATTGGTCGGAGGCGCGGCGCTCGCCGGTTTCCACTTCGGTCACAGGACGACACGCGACCTGGATCTCTTCTTCCGGCGCAGCGACGGGCTCGGCGATCTCGGTTCCCAAGTTACCGCTCTAATCGAAGCCGAAGGGCTGAAGGCGACGAGCATCAGGTCGACCCGCGACTTCGTCCGGCTGTCGGTTTCTTCCGCCGAAGAGACGGTCATCGTGGATCTGGTCAGCGAGCTTGCTGAGCCGCCTTGCCCGCCGATCGAGGTGTTGTTGGGCGATGCGACCGTGCAGATCGCTTCTCGCGGAGAGCTGCTCGCCGCCAAGCTTTGCACGCTCATGAGCCGGGCCGAGATCCGCGATCTCATCGACGTTCGCGCCTTGCTGGAAAGCGGAGAGGATCTCGCACGGGGGATGGAGACCGCCCCGCTCGTCGACTCCGGTTTTTCGTCCATGACGTTGGCGTGGGTGCTGCGCGATCTCGACGTCGCAAAGCTCGCGATGGCGAGCGGGATCGATGGAGGAGAGGCGCAGAAACTCGCCGGTTTCAAGGAGCTGTTCGTCGCGAGGTTGGTGGAAGCGGCACGTCCGCAGTGATTCGGGCCTCTTCTACTTCTCGCTCTTCGTGGCGATGGCGAAGCGCTGCGCGCCCGCCTTGCGCGCCTTGTCCATCACGATCACGGCCGTGCCGAGGAGGATCTTCTCGTCGCCCTCGAGCACGACGAGCTTGTCCTTCGAGAGGGGCAGGGCGGCCTGGATGTCCGCGGTCAACGTCTCGAGGGAGGTCTTCTTCTCGTTCAGGTAGATGCTGCCGTCCGACTTGACGGCGACGGTGATCCCCTTGTCGGGCTGCACGGACGTCGTGTCGCTCGACGCCTTGGGCAGGCTGACCTTGATGCCGCTCTGGCTCAGCACCGTGCTCGTCACCATGAAGATGATGAGCAGCACGAGGAAGATGTCGGTCAGCGGCGTGATGTTGATCTCGGAGAAGCCGACATCGTCGTCGTCCGCGTCGTCTGGACCCCTGCTCGCCATGCGCTACTTCCCGAACGTCTCGAGGAGCTCGTCCGAGAACCCCTTCAGGTACAGCCCGATCCGGTTAATCTTCATGTTGTAGTAGTTGTAGAAGATCACCGCGATCACCGCGACGACGATGCCGGCCGCGGTGGCGATCAGCGCCTCGCTGATGCCGGCCGAGACGACCGTGAAGCCGCTCGCCCCGGTCGTCGCGATGCTGTGGAACGACCGGATGATCCCGACGACCGTGCCGAACAGCCCGATGAACGGCGCGCTCGCCCCGATCGTCGCCAGGATCCAGAGCGGCCGCTTCAGGTCGTGGACGATCTGCTTGCGCTTGGTCTCGACCTTCTCCGCGACGTTCTGGGTGCTCCTTTTGGAGATCGCGAACCGGCACAGCTTCTCCACCGGGAGCCGCTCGCCCTTGCACAGGTCGGTCGCGATGTCGGACTGCTGCTTGGCCAGGACCGGGATCACCTTCTCCTGGAACTCACGGCACTTGTCGAGGATCCCCCACAGCGCCCAGATGCGCTCGAACACGACCGCCCACAGGGCGACGGAGTAGATCATGAGCGGCCACATGGCGAAGCCGCCGGCCTTGACGAGATCCCAGACGCCGGTGATTCCGAAGGTGTCCATGCCTACTCGGCTCTCCAGATCTCCCCCGCGGCCGCGGCCCGGTCGTGCAGGGCGACGCGCTGCTCTTCGAGCGCCGCCGGGAGCTTCTTCCCGAACTTGGCGAAGTGCGCCTTGATCTCCTCGGCCTCGGCCAGGGCGCCGACCTTCGCGATCTCGGTGACGCTGCGGAAGGAGGTCTCCTTGAAGTCGAGGCCGCGCCAGTCGAGATCGCGGTACCGCGGCTGTAGGCCGAACGGGCTCGGGACCGCCTCGCCGCGGCCGCGGGCGCGGTCGACGATCCACAGGATCACGCGCATGTTCTCGCCGTAGCCGGGCCAGATGAACTTGCCGTCCGCGTCCTTGCGGAACCAGTTGACGCGGAAGATCCGCGGCAGCTTGTAGCCCTTGCCCTCCATCGACAGCCAGTGCGCGAAGTAGTCGCCCATGTGGTAGCCGGTGAACGGCAGCATGGCGAACGGATCGCGCCGGATCGCGGCCTGGCCGATCGCCGCCGCCGTGGCCTCGGAGCCCATGGTGGCGGCCATGAACACGCCGTGCTTCCAGTCGTGCGCCTCGTAGACGAGCGGGAACGTCTTCGACAGGCGGCCGCCGAAGACGAACGCGCTGATCGGCACCCCGTGCGGGTCCTCCCACGCCGGATCGATAGTCGGGCACTGGGACGCGGGCGCCGTGAAGCGCGAGTTCGGGTGCGCGGCGACGCGGCCGCAGCCCGGGGTCCAGTCCTTGCCCTGCCAGTCGATCGCGTGGGCCGGCGGCTCGCCGTCCATCCCCTCCCACCAGACGTCGCCGTCGTCGGTCAGCGCGACGTTGGTGAAGATGCTGTTGCGCGTCATCGAGTCCATGGCCATCGGGTTGGACTTGTACGACGTGCCGGGCGCGACGCCGAAGAACCCGTTCTCGGGGTTGATGGCGCGCAGCGTGCCGTCCTTGTCGGGCTTGATCCAGGCGATGTCGTCGCCGACCGTCGTCGTCTTCCAGCCGTCGATGCCCGCGGGGGGCACGATCATGGCGAGGTTCGTCTTGCCGCAGGCGCTCGGGAACGCCGCCGAGATGTAGGTCTTCTCACCCTGGGGCGACTCGAGGCCGAGGATGAGCATGTGCTCGGCGAGCCAGCCCTCCTCGCGCGCCATCGTCGAGCCGATGCGGAGCGCGAGGCACTTCTTGCCGAGCAGGGCGTTGCCGCCGTAGCCCGAGCCGTACGACCAGATCTCCCGGGTCGCGGGGAAGTGGCTGATGAACTTCTTGCCGATGTCCCCTTCGCACGGCCACGCCACGTCCTTCTGGCCGGGGGCGAGCGGCGCGCCCACCGAGTGCAGGCACTTCACGAACGGGCCGTCGCCGAGCACGTCGAGCGCCGCCTGTCCCAGGCGCGTCACGATCCGCATGTTGACCGCGACGTAGATCGAATCCGTGATCTGCACGCCGAGGTGCGCGATCTTGGAGCCGAGCGGCCCCATGCTGAACGGGAGGACGTACATCGTGCGGCCCCGCATGGAGCCCTCGAAGGAGGCGCGGAGCGTCTTCTTCATCTCGTCCGGGGCCATCCAGTTGTTCGTCGGACCCGCATCGTCCTTCTCGGGCGAGCAGATGAACGTGCGCTCCTCGACGCGCGCCACGTCGCTCGGGTGGGATCGGACGAGGAAGCAGCTCGGCCGCTTGTCGGGGTTCAAGCGGGTGAACATCCCCGCCTCGACCGCTTCGGCGCAGAGCCTGTCGTACTCTTCCTGGGAACCGTCGCACCAGTGCACCCGATCCGGCGTGCAGAGCGCCGTGATCTCGTCGACCCACTGCAGAAGAGCCTTGTTCCGTGTTCGTTCGTGTGCCGTCTTCTCCATCTGGGACCTCTCTTCCGGTAACACGTCCGAATGGTTTATCATCCATTTGGAGAAAATATTCACGTTGGATTTCATTGCCGACGCAAGGTTATGCGACAAATGTATTAGATTATGAGGTCATAGATACGGGGGCGGAAGGGAGAGCGTTTTCATGAGGATCGATACGTTGAAGCGTTGCGTCGCTCTGGTCGCCCTGTTCTGCGGGGTGCACGCGCTGGTGGGCTGCGCCAACATGGAGGCGGACGTCGGCGAACCGGATTCGGACTCGGACTCGGACTCGGACTCCGACACGGACACCGACGTCGATACGGACACGGATGCCGATTCGGACACGGAGAGCGACACGGGTACCGATTCGGACACGGACACGGACACGGACACGGACACGGACACGGACACGGACACGGACACGGACACGGATACGGACACGGATACGGATGCCGACGTCTGCCCGTACGAATGCTATTCGACC